>JBBSES010000040.1:0-14901 GCA_038239465.1 Gemmatales bacterium | reverse complement strand
GACGCATGGTACGAAAAATGGCAACTTGGGTAAACTAAATCTCAGACACTCTCCTAGCAACGCAAAAGACGCATAAGCATCCATTTATATCGTGGGACAACCGTGGGACTGACGGCCTGGACAGTGGCAAATGTGGGTGAACGGTCGCAGGCGGAAATCGCGTATTTTATAGGCATTTATGGATAGTAGAAGATGTGGGTGGACTGTGCCAATCAGATTGCGGTTCTGGATGTCGCGGGTTCGAATCCCGTCACTCACCCTTTCCTGTCTCCAACCCAATTTCCTCTGCCTGATAATACCATTTGGCCCGTTCGTCTTCTTTTCACCTCGCCGCCGCGGCGTTTGCCGCCAGTGGCGTCCTTTCCCGCCGTGCGGTAAACTACCACCGCGAAGCTTCTCTCTCCGGGGCGGCGCATTCACTGGCTTACGAGGCCGCGGCGTGGCGGACGATCTGGCGCGACAACTGCGTTCCCTGCGGCACGGCGACCACGTCTGCCACTGGTACGACCGCGCCGCCGACCGGCTCGCCGCCGTCGTGCCGTTTCTCGTGGAAGGATTGGCGCGCGGCGAGCAGTGCTTGCACGTCGGCGCCGGCGCGGCGACGGCGGCCGCGGTCGCCGCCCTGGAAGCGGCAGGCGTCGCCGTCGCCGCCGAACGCCGCCGCGGTGCCTTGCGCTTCCTGGACGACGTGGAATTCTACCGGGGCACGGACGGCTTCGACCTGGACGCCGTCTTCGGCCGCATCAGTCAGTTGCAGTGGAACGCGGCCAAGCACGGCTTCGCGGGAATACGCGGTGTCGGCGACATGGCCTGGGCGCTGGTGGCCGAGGTCGGCCCCGAGCGGCTCATCCAATACGAAGCGCGGCTCAATCAACTTATCCCCGGTCAGGCGATTATCACCCTGTGCCAATACGAGCGCGGCCAGTTTGCTCCCCGTGTCCTGCGCGACGTGCTGCGCGCCCATCCGTTCGTCATCCTCGACGGGCAGCTGTGCGCCAACCTCTATTACGAGCCACCCGACCTAATCCTGGGCGCGGCCGATGACGCGGCCCGCCTCGATTGGCAGGTAGCGCAACTGCTGCGGACGAACGTCGTCGAACGCGAGCGCGAACGCTTGCACGAACGTCTGCACCTGGAGCGTTCCTCGCTGGAAACCATCGTGCGGCACATGCCGGCCGGCGTCCTCGTCGTCGAGGCCGGCTCGGGCCGCGTCGTCCTTGACAACCTGCAGCTGGCGACGATCGGCGGCCAACTGCCCCGGCCGCGTCCTACGCTGGGCGACTACCGCGATTGGCAGGCGTTCTTTCCCGACGGCCGGCCCTACGCCATGGAGCAATGGCCGTTGCTGCGTTCCCTCAATGCTGGCGAGCGCGTCACCGATGAAGAAATGCGCCTGTTACGCGACGACGGCAGTCAGGCCGTCGTTAGCGTCAGCGCGGCGCCGGTCCTCGACGCCGCCGGCGCCGTCGTCGCGGCCGTCGTCGTGGTCCACGATATCACCGGACGCAAGGGGATCGAGGAAGCGCTGCGGGCCTCGGAGTTGCGCTATCGGCAGCTGTTCGAGCGCAACCTGGCGGCCGTCTATCGCTCGTCGCTCGATGGCCGACTGCTCGATTGCAACGACGCCTTCGCCCATATCCTGGGTCACGGGTCGCGCGAGGAAGTCCTCTCCTGTCCCGCCCTCGACTTCTACTTCCACCCCGCCGACCGCGACGCCTTCGTCTCCTCGCTGCGGCAATTCCGCTCGCTGTCCAATTACGAATCGCGCATGCGCCGGCGCGACGGCAGCGCCGTCTGGGTGCTGGAAAACACGAGTCTTCTCACCAACGACGGCGATCCGATCATCGAAGGCACCTTCGTGGACATCACCTCGCGCAAGCAGGCCGAGGAAGAGTCCTACGTCAGCGCCGCGCGCTATCGCTCGCTCATCGAAAACTTGACGCAAGGAATCGCCCTGAAGGACGCGAGCCTGCGTTTCGTCGTCGCCAATCGGCCCTTCTGCGACGCCCTGGACTTGCGCGAAGCGGCGCTGGTCGGCAAGACGGAATTCGACGTGCGGCCACACGCCGCCGCCGAGCCGCACCACGCCGACGACTTGCGCGTCCTCTCCCGCGGCGAGCGCGTCGAGCGCGAAGAAGATCGCATCGTCGAGGGCAAGCCGCGCACTGTGCGCATCGTCAAGACGCCGGTAACGGACGAGCGCGGCCACGTCGTCGGCGTCCTCGGCATCTACTGGGACGTGACCGAACAGCACACTCTGGAAGCCCAGCTGCGGCAGGCCCAGAAGATGGAAGCCGTGGGGCTTTTGGCCGGCGGCATCGCCCACGACTTCAACAATCTGCTGGCCGTCATCGTCGGCAACATCGCCCTGTCGCTCGGCTCGTTGCCCGAAGGCCACGCCCATCGGGAACTGCTGCACGCCGCCGAACGCGCTGGCGTGCAGGCCGCCGAGTTGACCAATCAATTGCTCGGCTTCTCGCGGCAGACGATCCTGCGGCCCGTGCCTAGCCAATTGCACGGCTGCGTCGAGGAAACCGTGCGCCTGCTGCGCCGCACCATCGACCCCCGCATCCATCTCGAAGTGGCCGCCGCCGCCAACCCCTGGACCGTGGAGGCCGACCCCAATCAGATGTCGCAAGTCCTCATGAACCTGTGCCTCAACGCCCGCGACGCCATGCCGGACGGAGGCCGGTTGCGCCTGGAATGCGAGAATGTCGTCGTCGAGGACGATTACGCCCGGCAGCACCTGGAAGCGCGGTGCGGCGACTTCGTGCGGCTGCGCGTCAGCGACACCGGCCACGGCATCGCCCCCGAAATCCGCACGCGCATCTTCGAGCCGTTCTTCACCACCAAGAGCGCCGGCAAGGGGACCGGCCTCGGCCTCGCCATGGTCTTCGGCATCATCAAGCAGCATCAGGGCTGGATCGATTGCTATAGCGAGGTCGGCACCGGCACCCGCTTCGACATCTACTTGCCCCGCCACGGCAGCGCCGGCGAGGTGGGGCCGACGCCCTTACTGCCCGCTCAGCCCGTGCGCGGCGGCACCGAAACCATCCTTCTCGCCGACGACGAACCGATGATCCGCGCCCTGGGGCGCACGATCCTCCAACGCTACGGCTATCAGGTCATCCTCGCCGAGGATGGACTGGAAGCGGTCGAACTGTACGAGCGGCACGGGGGAGAAATCGGCCTAGTCGTCCTCGACTTGACGATGCCGCGGCTGTCAGGGCACGACGCCTTGCCGCGCTTGTTGCGTCTCAATCCAGCGGTGCGCGTCGTCTTCGCCAGCGGCTATTCGGCCGAGCATTTGACGCCGATCCATCACGCTCAGATCGCCGGCTTCATCAGCAAGCCGTTTCGGCCCGAGAAATTGGCGCAGATCGTTCGGGAGGCGCTGGACCGCGTCGATGGCGTCACCGCGGCATCTCGATCGGCGTCGGCAGCTTCACCGGCGTGATATCCACATACGCATTGACCACGGTATAGCGCCCCGGCCCGCCCTGGTCGCTCCACCAGCCAATGGTGTCGGCCCCGCGATAGACGCGGAAGGCAAAGCCCAGGTCGTTCTTCTTGCCGCCCTCGGGCTGCGCGAACGCCAGGCCGCGGACGACGCGGTCCTTGCTGTCCAGCGCGTGCGTCATCGCCTCGACGATGGCCCACGGCGCCAGCATGTCTGCGAAGTACGATTCGCCCGGCGGATCGAAGTACGGCGTGAAATCCTTGGCCTTCGGATCGACCTTGCGATCCGCCAACTTGCGCTTGCTGGGCGTGACCTCCAGCGTCTTGGCGTCCATGCGGTCGCCGGCGTCGAGATACGTCAGCTTGGCCTTCTTCATGCCAAAATCCGCGGCCGCGCGGTCGCTGTCGGCGCCTCGAATATCCATCACCAAGGCCCCCTTGTAGCCGACCACTTCGAAGGTATTGCCGCGCAGGACGACGGCGGTATCCTCATCGACGCCGATGCCGTACTTGTAGTCGCAGTCGCGCATGGCCAGCAGCGCCCGCGCGAAGCGGCCGCGCTTGAGGAAGTGCTGATCGACGAACCACTCGCCGCCGATGAAGCCGAGGCCGGCATCGACCTGCTTCCCCTTGGCGACGCCGTTCTTGATGGTGTTCAGCGAGTTCTGGGCGTCGGCGAACATATCGCGCGACATGATGGCCGCCCCCGCGCTGCTGCCGCCGATGACGGCCCCGTCTTTATAAGCGTCCCAGATGGCGTCCAGCGCCGGCGTCCGCGTGCCGTCGGAATTCAGCAAGGCGTTGGTGATGCGCCGCTGCTCGCCGCCGGTGAACCAGATGCCTTTCGCGTCGCGGAGCTTGGCGACATAGGCCGGATCCTTGACCGCCTCTTTGACGTCGATATCGGGCCAGCGCGGCGCGATCGGCACGACTTCGGCCTTGGCGCCGATGCGAGTCAGATGCTCGACGGCGTTCTTGCCGCTTCGGCGCGGATCGAAGCCCGCGGCCGGCACGACGACGATGGCCGCGTCTTTGCCGCCGGCCAGTTCGAGGTAGCGCTCCCAGACGGCGGCGTTGTCGTGGCGCACATCGCCGCCGGCGAAGAGGAGTGCGCCTTTGACCTCAGCGCCCAGGGCGCTGGACCCGAAGGGGCAGCTGACGACCGCGAGGAGGAGAAAGAGGCGTGGGTGCGGCATGGGAATGGCCTTTCGTGGCGCGGCGGTGGGGCAGGGACGGTCGTGAAGGACTCGTCACTGTACCGCGCGGTGTGAGGCGGAGAAATGGGGTTTGTTGAACAGCCCTTTGCACCAATTCGATCCTACCTCCGATCCCGAGCCACAATTTTCTCCAGGGCCTTTTCCGCCGCTGATCGAACGTCGGGTTCGTCGTCTCTAAGAGCATCTTTGAGCATGGGAATGGCATCCTGCCCGAACTCATCTATATCTCCAAGTTGGCGAGCGGTTCTGGTGCGAATGAATCCTTCGGGGTCTTTCAGCATGTTGTTGAATAGCGGAAGGCAAAAGGCGGGATGTGGATTGATTGCTATTAGCGCGTCAAAACTGTAAAACCGCACTTCGGACGAAGAATCGTTTATCATTTCCGTGAGGCGAGGAATCGCGGCACGAGCGGGCAACCCTATCGCGCATATGGACTTTACCGCATATATGCGTACTCCCTGGTCGTCATCGTCCAGCAATGAAAGCAACACCGGCAAGGCATGAACATCATCGAGATTGGGAGGCAGAGGACCGGAATACAATAACGTTTGAAGCCTATCGTGAGCCATGTCCCAGAAGGTTGGAGGTGGCGCGACGACGCTAACGCCTATGGTCAAACCATTGTAAACACTATTCTCTCCTTTGGGACATAGCCTTTCGATCAGTTTGTTCCATTCCACGATCTCATTGCGATAATAGCTCGTAGGTCTTCCCCGATAGAATTCCTCGCCTCGGAGAACGCCGATTGCCCCATGCCGGAGATACGGGATTGCACATACGATGATCTTACCAAAAACTAGAGAGAAAAGACGGCAACCGTACTGCGTGGAACGTTTGTGTATCATGATGCGCTGTCGGGGAGATGTATCTATCAAGACATAGAAAAGATTCGTGTGATACCGCACTTCAGCAACGGAAGTCTACGTAAAGCGTCCTTCCGAATCGAGTGAATGTGGCATGAATTCGCTTTTACCGGCTTTTGCCGACCGTTCATTTCGCCACCCCGCGAGCCACCCCCTCGATCAATCCCGCGATCCGCCGCGGCTCCGAGACGCCTTCGAGAATCACATGAGAAGGCGCCTTCGCACTCATATGAATACGCCCGACGCCCAGCCAGCGTTCCACCGGCGTTTGCCGCACGCGCACCTCGCGCAAATCGCCTACATCGATGGCGATATCGGGCGGGAACCAAAATCCTCGGCTGACGAACAGGCGCCGCGTCGTCAGCCGATAGCCGTAGCATGTGACGCGGTAGCCCCAGCGCGTCAGCTGGATCAGCCAGACGGTGCCCGCCAAAAGATACACCTCGTAGCGGGCCAATGCTTCGCCGACCATGCCTTCGCAATAGATGAAGATGGCGGCGCCGATGATGGCGAGCGTCAGCACCACGCAGACGGCGAAACTCGGGGCCATGCTCCAGCCGGAGGGGCCGCCCCACCAGAGGTCTACTTCCTGGCTGTCTTCGGCGGTCGGCGTCATCGGTCGGCCCTTGAGAAGCGCGGCTCAGTCGATAGATTATGCGAGTCGGCGATCTTCGACCGCAACGCGAGACCCGCTCGTCATGGATTACCCCGCGCGACGCCGCGAAATGTTGTCCCCATTTCTCGCCGAGGAGGGCGTAGATGCCTTTCTCCTAAGCGATCCGGTCAACGTCACCTATTTGACCGGCTTCAGCGGCGACAGCAGTACGCTTATCCTCAGTCGGCGGCGGGCGATCCTCGTCAGCGATGGACGTTTCACCGAGCAGATTGGGCAGGAATGTCCGGGCCTCGAAACACACATTCGGCCGTCAAAGCAAAACATCGTCGCCGCCAGCGCCGAGGTGTTGAGCAAGAAGGGGTTGAAATGCGTCGGCTTCGAGAGCGGGCACGTCAGCGTCGCCGACTTGGAGAGCTTCCGCGAAATGGCTCCGGGCATCGACTGGAAGGGCGGGCGCGACCGGGTCGAACGGCTGCGCACCGTCAAGGATCCTTCGGAGGTCCTCGCGCTGCGCGAGGCCATCCGTTTCGCCGAGCGCGCCTTCGCCATGTTTCGCGCCATGCTGCGACCCGAGGACAGCGAGAAGACGTTGACCGACGCGATGGAAGGGTACGTCCGCCGCGCGGGGGGGCAATGTTCGAGTTTCCCGAGCATCGTGGCCGTGGCGGAGCGCGCCGCGCTGCCGCACGCGCCGGCCACGGAGCGCGTCGTGGGCGACAGCCGTCTGGTTTTGGTCGATTGGGGAGCCAGTGGCCGCTTCTACAAAAGCGACTTGACACGCCTGCTCATCCCCCGTAATTATGCTGCTTCCCCCAAGTCCGCCCCGCCTGATGACACCCTGCGTAAGGTCTACGACGTGGTGCTGCGGGCGCAGGAGGCGGGCATTCGGGCCATCCGTCCGGGCGTCACGGGCCACGAGGTGGACGCCGCCGCCCGCGCGGTGATCGCCGACGCGGGGTATGGCGAGCGCTTCCTGCACTCCCTGGGCCACGGGCTGGGAATGCGCGTGCATGAAGGGCCATCCTTGCGGATCGATTCGACCGACGTGTTGCAAGCGGGCAACGTCGTGACCGTCGAGCCGGGCATCTACATTCCCGGTTGGGGCGGTATCCGCATCGAGGACGATATCCTCGTCGTCGAGGACGGTTTCGAGGTGATGACGACGGTGCCGAAGGATTACGATTCGGCGCATGTGATGTTTTAGAATGAGTTCGGCGAGCGGGGGGCGTGAGCTCCCCGTGGATTTCTCCCGGAGAACCACGGGGGGCTAACGCTCCCCGCTCGCCGGGATACTTTCGGAGGTCCGGTGGCAGACGAGGCAGCCGACAACCCGCGTCCCTTCGACGTTCGCACGGTGCGTTATCTCGTCGCGCTGATGAGCCGGCACGACTTGCACGAGATCGACCTCCGCGAAGGCGCGCTGCGCATCCGCCTGGTGCGTGGCGGACCTGGCCCGATCGTGGCCGCGCCGAGCGTCGCTCCCGCCAGCGTGCCCGCGCCGACCATCACTCCCGCCCCCGCCGCGCCGGTCGCCAAGAAGCTGATCGAGATCAAAAGTCCGACGCCGGGCACCTTCTATTCCAAGCCCACGCCCGAGTCGGACACGTACGTCCGCGCCGGCGCCCGCGTGACGCCGAATACCGTGGTCTGCCTGATCGAGGCCATGAAGCTGTTCACCGAAATCCAGGCGGAATGCACCGGCGTCATCAGCGAAATCTTGGTCGAGAACCAACAGCCGGTCGAGTACGGGCAGGTACTGTTTCGCGTCGATCCCGCGGGATGACGAGAAATTGCCATCTGCAATCTTCCATCCTCAATCTGCAATCCCCAAATAGATGTTTCAACGCATCCTGGTAGCCAATCGCGGGGAAATCGCCTTGCGCGTCATCCGCGCCTGCCGCGATCTCGGCGTCGAGTCGGTGGCGGTCTACAGCGAGGCCGACCGCGGCGCTCCCTATCTGAGCCTGGCCGACGAGCATATCTGCATTGGCGCCGCCGCGGCCAGCGATAGCTATTTGAACATCCCGCGCATCATCAGCGCCGCCGAGATCGCCAACGTTCAAGCCATTCATCCCGGCTACGGCTTCCTCTCCGAAAACGCTCACTTCGCCGAAGTATGCCGTTCGTGCAATATCGAATTCATCGGCCCGCCGCATGAGGCCATGCGCCGCCTGGGAAATAAGAACCAGGCGCGCAAGTTGGCCCAGGAAACCGGCGTCCCTGTCGTGCCCGGCAGCGAAGGGTTGCTCACCAACGACGCCGACGCCCTACGCCTGGCCCACGAGATTGGCTATCCGGTCCTCATCAAGGCGGCGGCGGGCGGCGGCGGCCGCGGCATGCGCGTGGCCCGCAACGACATCACCCTCCAGTCCGGCTGGCAAGCCGCCTCTCAGGAAGCGGAGAAGGCGTTCAAGGACGGCAGCGTCTACCTGGAGAAGTACATCGAGCAGCCGCGCCATATCGAGGTGCAATTGCTCGGCGACCGCCACGGCACCATGCTGCACCTGTTCGAGCGCGAATGCTCGCTGCAACGGCGCCATCAGAAGTTGGTCGAGGAATCACCGGCGCCGCACCTGCCGGCCGAGGTGCGCGACCGCATGTGTCAAGCCGCCGTTCGCTTGGCCAAGGCCGCGGGGTACTATAGCGCCGGCACGTGCGAGTTCCTGGTGGACAAGGACAATCGCTTCTACTTCATCGAGGTCAATGCCCGTATCCAGGTCGAGCATCCGGTCACGGAGATGGTGACGGGCATCGACCTGGTGCGCGAGCAAATCCGCGTCGCCGCCGGGGAGCCGTTGCGTTTCGCGCAAGCCGACGTGGTGCAGCGTGGCCACGCCATCGAGTGCCGCATCAACGCCGAGGATCCCGAGGCCGACTTCCGTCCTTCGCCCGGCCAGGTGACGCGCTGGCAGCTGCCCGGCGGCCCCGGCGTGCGCGTCGATACCCACGTCGTCACCGGCTACCGCGTGCCGCCCAACTACGATTCCCTGCTCGCCAAGCTGATCGTCCAGCAACCGACCCGTCCCGAAGCGCTGGCGGTCGCGCGGCGGGCGCTGGCCGAGTTCGTGGTCGAGGGAGTCAAGACGACGATCCCCCGGCACCGCGAGATTTTCAACCATTCCGCCTTTATAGAGGGGATGGTCGATACCACGTTCATCGAACGGCACTGGAAGAGCAAGAACGCGGAATAGACCGCGCGAAACGGCAAGCCAACTCCCCCGCAAAATCCCACAGCGCTTCGTAGCAAAAGCGAACATCGGCGGCTGGCTCTCCAGAGGGCGGCGCGGGCGCTCGACAATTCCACGCGAAATTTCGCGTCGTAACCAATGGATCAGGAAAGGATTGCGTTCTGGGAAGGTATGCTAGCTGAGCCAGGATAGCGAAGTGGCACGACCCTTGCAATCTACCTAATCCGTGAAGGGTGGTAGCGAGTCCCAACCTTCACGAGTGATCCAATCCTTCCCACACACCCACCTTCCCGGGGCACGGGATAGAAGCGGTAGCGAGTCCCGATTCTATTCCGTGCCGTCACCTCCCATCTCACGTCATCGAGTCAATTCAGCGCGGCCCGGCCCCCACGAGGGCCGGGTTCGGCTTTGGACCTCCGCCGAAACCACGGCCCGCATTATCGGCACAATCGCATTATTCCTTTCCCCGCGTAATGGCTTCCCAGGTTCGCGCGCTTTCGCATCTTTCCTCGATTGCTTTGGCGCGGACCAAGTCTATAGTAAGAAAGACCCCCATCGCCAAAATCCCGTTTCACCGGCACGCCCGTAAGAGTGGCACCCCCATGTCGCGCTTCTCGAAGTGGTTTTCTCGTCCGATAGTTCGTTCCTTGTTCGCCGCGCCGCCGAGGCGGAAGCGGGTTTGTCTGCAAGTGGAAGAGCTTGAGGATC
This sequence comes from Gemmatales bacterium, assembly GCA_038239465.1. GTDB lineage: Bacteria > Planctomycetota > Planctomycetia > Gemmatales > Gemmataceae > JBBSES01. The sequence goes on along the minus strand of JBBSES010000040.1, from coordinate 4,850 downwards.
GTTGCGTGCCCGCAGGCACGTACACGGGCGTGGTCTTTGAGGACTATAACGCCAACGGCGTAATGAATGTCGGCCAAACGATCCCCAACGCCAGCGGGACGCCGGCGCCGGGCACCATCGGCACCGCCAACGATCGCGGCTTACAAGGCATCACCATCACGGCCACCGACAGCGCCGGCAATATCCAGGGATCGACCACTTCGACCGCGAACGGTACTTTCAGTCTGAACGCGGCCGGGACCGGCCCTTACCGTATCCAGTTTAGCGGCTTGCCGGCGGGCTTCTCTCCCGGCCCGCAAGGACCCAACAACGGCACCACCGTGCAGTTCGTCGCCGACGGCGGAGCGGCCGGCGTCAGCCTCGGTCTGGTCAACCCGTCCGACTTCAACGTCGATAACCCGACTGTCGCCGCGGTGAACTATATCTTTGGCGATCAGATCAACGGGCGCAACAATGCTTCTCAGGTGCTGAGCCTGTTCCCCTACAGTTCCGGGGCTACCGATCCAGGGGCGAACACCGGGCAAACCTCGATGAATCCGCCGGCTGTACAGGTCAACGCGAACCAGGTCGGGGCGACTTTCGCGCTCGCCTACGAACAGGCTCGGCCCGGTCTGCCCAACGGCAGGCTCTACGCCGCCGCCTATACCAAGCTCCACACCGGTTATGGCCCGCAGGTGGGCGGGTCGAGCGGCAACGGCACCATTTACGCCATCGACCCTACGACGGGCACTTCAACGCCCTTCGTGAACCTCAACCAGCTGTTCGGGGCGAACACCGCCGGCGTCGATTTCCGGGCCGGGTATGGAGCGGGAAATACCGATCCTCGGTACGTCGATGACAGCGTCCTGACCAATGGGGCCTACGTCGATCCCTTCACCGGCGTTAGCTATACGAGTTGGGCCGCGGTAGGAAAGACCGCGCTGGGCGGCATCGCCGTCTCCGACGATGGCAACACGCTCTATGCCATGAACTTGGCCGACCGTACCATTTACGTCATCCCGACCAACCTCGGCCGGCCCGTCCTCGCCTCTGACATCACTCGCCTCACCATCCCCAGCGCCGCCCTGGTTCCCTTTGCCACCGGCGCTACGGCGAACAACCCGCTGGGCGACTTGCAGCCCTTCGCCCTCACGTACTACCGCGGCACCCTCTACGTCGGCATCATCAACAGCGCCGAAAGCACGACCCTTAACGGCACCATCATCGGCGACGCGAGCCAGTTACGGGCGTATGTATACGCCGTCAATCCCACGACGCTGACCTTCGGCGCCGCTCCGGTCTTCATGACCGGCAACGCGGTGGACGGCGGCCTGGACTACCCGCGCGCCCAGGCGGCCCGTTTCGCCGGTGACGGCTCCGGCATTTGGCATGCATGGAAGCCGAGTTATCAAAACACCGCCAGGATCGAGGCCGGCCGTTTCGTCTACGCTCAGCCCATCCTCACGGGCATCGCCTTCGACGCCAACGGCAACATGGTCCTCGGCCTGCGCGACCGGGGCGGCGACCAGGGCGGCGATTTCACGCCCGTCGATCCCGCCAACCCAGGCATTTTCGCCGAAACCTACCCGGCGGGCGAAATCTGGCAAGCCTTCGCCAACGGGGCCGGCGGCTGGACGCTGGAGAACAACACTAGCGGGCCGTTGGCTGGACAAGGCCCGACCACCGGCGCGGGGCTGGGCACGGGGCCTGGCACCCCCGGCGCAGTCGCTCCCCCCGAAACCGGACCCTTCGGACAGTATTACTACAATCAGGACTTCCAACCCCCGTGCGGCGGGCACGGCAACGTGACCACCGGCGGAGTGGCGAATGCCCCCGGCTTCCCGGACGTGATCGTCAACGCTTACGACCCGACCATTAATGGCGCCGTCCAGACCGGCGGCCTGCGCTGGATGAACACCACGGGGGGCAATGAAGACAAGGCGTACAACATCTATCAAACGGCTACTCCCGACAGAACTAACGCCACTACCTATGCGAATACGGCCACGAACTTCGGCAAGGACGCGGGCATCGGCGGCGTCGTCTTGCTTCCCCAAAATGCCCCCGTCGAGATCGGCAACCGCCTCTGGAACGACCTCAACGGCAACGGCATTCAGGATCCGGGCGAGCCAGTCCTAACGGGTGTGACCGTGGATCTGTTCGACGTAAACAATAATCTGCTGGCCACCGCGATCACCGACGCCCAGGGAGACTACTACTTCTCCAACGACATCCGCGGCACCAACACGGCGAGCGCGCAGTATGGCATCGCCGGATTGACCGCCAACACGGCGGGCTTCACGGTTCGCTTGGATAACATGGCCAACTATGTCGGGGCCGGGCCGCTCGCCGGTTTGGTCGCCACGCGCTTCGGCGCCGGGGCCAACAACGCCATCAACTCCAAAGGCGTGACGGTCAGTTCCACCGACGTGCGCGCCACCGTTAACACTGGCGGCCCCGGCATGAACAACCACACCTTCGACATCGGCTTCGTCACCCCCGTCGCTCTCGGCGATCTGGTTTTCAACGACGCCAATAACGACGGCATCCTCGACAACGGGGAGACCGGCGTCCCCAACGTCACGGTCAACCTCCTCGACCAAAATGGCAACCTGCTGCGCACCACGACTACCGATGGGAACGGCAACTATCTATTCACCGGCCTGGCGCCCAACACTTATCAAGTCCAAATCGTGCCGCCCGCCGGCTTCGTTACCAGCACCGGCATCAATGGCTCGGCCACCGGCCCGTTCGAGCCGGGCGTCAGCGGTTTCCAGAACAACCAGGATCACGGCACCGCTCAACCGGACGGCACCATCCGCGCGGTACAGGTGACGATCGGCCCGGTCGGTTCTCCGCTCAATCCCGATAGCATTCCGGGTGGAACCAACAACGCCAACCTGCGCCAGGATTTCGGCATCTTCCAGACGCTCGGCATCGGCAACTTCATCTGGAACGACCTGAACAACAACGGCAAGGTGGACACCGGCGAACCCGGCATCGGCGGCGTGACCGTCAACCTCGTCGATCAAAACGGCACGCTCGTCGCCACGACGACGACCAATAGCCAGGGCGGCTATCTCTTCACGAACTTGATCCCCGGCCAATACCGCGTCGTGCTGCCCGCGGTCGATTTCAACGCGGGCGGTCCCCTGGCGGTCTTCACCAGCAGCACCGGCTTGCCCGGGTCGCCGGTCGGCCCCTTCGAGCCGGCGCCGAACAACAACATCGACAATCAGGACAAGGGCACCATCGTCGGCACCCTCGGCGCCGGCGGCTTCGTGCAGGGCGGCCTGATCAACTTGCAGATCGGCACGCAGCCGACGGGCGAGACGCCGACGCGCGGTATCGCGGCCGTCGGCCTCGACGCCAATACCAACTTGACGCAGGACTTCGGCTTCTTCACCTTGGGACTGACCGGGACTTCCGAGTTGAGCTTGACCAAGACGGTGAGCGCCCCCGTGGTGACGCTGCCCGGTCCCGAGACGTTCACCTTCACGGTGCGCAATAACGGCCCCGACACGGCGACGAACGTCCTCGTCAGCGATCCGCTGCCGCGCGGCCTGGTCTTCCTCAGCGCCACTGTGCCGTCGCAGGGATCGTATGACCCGAACTCGGGCGCCTGGTATGTCGGCACCCTGGCCAACGGCGCCACGGCCACCCTGACCGTCACCGTGCAAGTGCTGTTCGGCGGCCTGTTCGTCAACAACGCCGCCGTCGGCTCCGATCGGTCCGATCCAGTGTTGGCGAACAACGTCTCGGCGGCGAGCTTCGTCGGGCAGCTGCCGTCGGATCAGGTGAGCAAGCAGCAATTCTTGACGCCGGCCGCCGCGCTGCCGCCGTTGGACCCAGTGACGCTGCCCGGCCCCGCGCTGGGCAACATCGGACTAATCGCGGTCGGCGCCGACGCCGGCAACCTCGCCCAGGTGAACGTCTTCGACCGGGCCACCGGGGCGCTGCGCTTCTCGTTCCTGCCGTTCGGCACGGCCTTCCGCGGCGGCGTCCGCGTGGCGCTCGGCGACGTGAATGGCGACGGCGCGGTTGACGTCATCGCGGCGGCGGGGCCGGGCGGCGGGCCGCAAGTCAACGTCTACGACGGCCGTACCGGGGCGCTGGTCACTAGCTTCTTCGCCTTCAGTCCCGGCTTCACGGGCGGCGTGAATATCGCGGCTGCCGACGTCAACGGCGACGGCTTGGCCGACATCATCACCGCTGCCGGCGCGGGCGGCGGTCCCCAGGTGACGGTATACAACGCCGGCACCTTCCGGCCGATCGTCAGCTTCTACGCCTTCAGTCCCGGCTTCACCGGCGGCGTGAACGTCGCCGCCGCCGACGTGACGGGCACTGGCCGGGCGCGCATCGTCGTCGGCGCCGGCGCGGGCGGCGGGCCGCAGGTATCGATTTTCGACGGCTTCACCGGCACGCTGCTATCGAGCTATTACGCCTTCAATCCGAGCTTCCGCGGCGGCGTCTACGTCGCGGCGGGCAGCATCAACGGCGATGGCCGGCTCGACGTGATCGCCGGCGCCGGCAGCGGGGGCGGGCCGCAGGTGACGATCACCGACGCCCTGACGGCGCAGCAGTTGGCCAGCTACTTCGCCTATAACGCCTCGTTCACCGGCGGCGTGCGCGTGGCCGCCGCCGACGTGACGGGCGACGGCAGGACGGACGGCGTCACCGGCGCGGGGCCGGGCGGACTGTCCGAGGTCCGCACGTTCCTCAACGGCACTTCGCGGGACATCGACGATTTCCTGGCGTTCAACCCCGCCTTCCTCGGCGGCATCTACGTGGCGGCGAGTCGGCGGCGCTAACGCATTCCTCTTGTTTTCGTTTGGCGGTACGGTGACAAGAGGGGCAGCCCTTCATGCGCG
>JBBSES010000039.1:0-14967 GCA_038239465.1 Gemmatales bacterium | reverse complement strand
TCGCGTCGTCCAATCCACGGAGGGCTAACGCCAATACCGTTTAACGAAGGACGATGTTCACTTGTTTGTACATTGAAAAATCGCCTGAAAAATACTGTACATCGTACTGAACATCGAGCTTCGTTAAACGGTATTGGGGCTAACGCCCTCCGCTCGCCCAAACGATTTTTTCGAAAAGGAGCCTAACATGCCCTGTGCGATTCTATCGACGCCACCAAAGATCGCGCTGGACGATCCCTCCGACGACGCGGCGGTGTACGAGGTGATCAACGGAGGTGGCCGAGTACCTTCGCGCGGGCCTTCTCCTCATCTATGTCGTCTACCCGCGACAACGGTTTATCCTGGCCTATGAGTCGCTGGCCAATATACGCGGCTTCGCCGGCGCGGATACCCTGGACGCCGAGCCGGTCGTTGCCGGTTTCAAGCTGCCGCTCACCGACCTGTTCCCTCGCGGCTCGGGATCGGCCACCAACGGGAGCTCCGCATGACTGCCCGTCGCTGAACCAAGCTCCAAAGCGCCGCGCGACTCCCAGACGGCGCGGCTCAGCCAAACGTCAGCAACACGCTCAACTCCGGTTCGCCGACGAAGGCGCAGCCGACCTGCCATTTCTCGCCGACCGAACGGACGTAGATGGTGCGCAACTCGAGCCAGGCGACGTGTTCGGCCGCGTTGGCGACGCGGATCTTCAAGCGCGATTCCGCCGCCACTTCGCGGCCCATCAGCAGGCACAGGCCGCCGTGCGAGCGATCGACGACCCACGCTTCCTCGGGAGGAGCGCGCCGCTTCGCATCATCCACGAGGACGGCGGTGGGGTTGCCGGGCCGACGAAACCAGCGGCGGCGCTCGTCGCCGCTGCCGTTGCGGGCCGCATCCTCGCGCGCGACGTGAAGTTTCATCGGCACCGCGTCGGTCGGTTCGCGCGCCGAACGGCGCCGTCCAAAGAGGGAGATGCCGAGGGCCAATAGCAAGAAGACGGCCGTGCCGCCGGCCACGGGAAGCGCCCAGGGGGGCAGTTTGCCATAGTCAATGACCGACAGGATGCCCGCAAAGTCTGTCATCGGCATGAAGGGCGGCGCGCAGGGGGCTGAAGGGAATGGTTTCCTCAAGGCTAGGCGAGAATGGCACGCCTGTCAACCAGTGCCGGCCCCGAACCACTCACGGCGTTTCGTCGCAGTTGAGGCGGATCACGTCGCCGTTCATGTGAATGTCGCCCGTCGTGCGAACGCGCATCTCCTGTCCCGCGACCGACACGTTGCCGTCGCTGGTCAACTCCGTGCCTTCCGAACTATGCACGGCGAAGCGGCGGCAGCGCACGGAAACGTCTTCGAGCGCCGCCAGTTCCAGGCGGCCGGCGGACAGGCGCACCACCGGGCCGCCTTCGCCCAGGATCACCTGCACCTCGACCAGGCCGTCGGGCGAACGCACCTCCAGCACCTCGCCGCCCTCCTCGACGCGGACGACCACGGAGCGGCCGGAGGGCAACGATTCTTCGCGCGTTGTCGTCGGGATCGTGTCCAGGGAGGGAAGCATGGCGGCGTCTCCGTCAAAAGGTGCATGGCTCGATGGTGTACGCTGGTGGCGTTGGCGAAGATAACCGCCTCGGGGGCGGCCTGTCAAGGAAGCGCCCGCCTGTATCGTCTGCGCCGTCTGTGCGCCAACGAAAGCGAGCGCCGGACGGTTTTCTTAGGAGGAAGCCGATTGCGGCCGTCCGCTCAACCGCTAGAATGGCCACTCGACAGATCCCCCTGGCAAAGACCGATCAATCGCTCGGGGAGGCAGCCCCGCCCGGCGGAGCTGTGGACTCATGCACGCGCTGCGAGGCTGGTTCATGGAAAAATGGTTGTGCTGGGCCTCCGCGGGCATCGCTGGCCTGTTCCTGTTTCTCTTCGTACTCGACTTCATCCTGTCGCTGGCCGACGTGAAATCGTTCCTGCCGTTCGGCGGCCTGAGCCTCTTCGTGGATGTCGTCTGCGCCCTGGCCGCCGGCTTGCTCCTGTACCTGTCGCTCGACGCCATGCGCGATTTGCGCTGACGGCTCGCAAGTCCAAAGTCGAAGGCCAGTTTCTGGACTTTGGACCTTGGACTTTGGACTTTGGACTATCTAGGAAGCCGCCAGTTCCAGCACCGCGCGCAGCAAGCCATCCGTGGTGTATTCCGTCGCCTCGCCGGCGACGGGCAGCCCCATTTCCGCGATGGCCGCGCTCGTTACCGGACTGATGCTAATTAACTTCACGTCCCCCGCCAGCACCCGGCTTCGGCACGGCTCGTCCATCGCTTGGATCAGCGACCGGGCGATATTCGAGCTGGTGAGCGTGACATAGTCGATCTCGCCGCGGCGCAAGCAATCGAGTACATCCGAATCGGCGGTGACGCGATCGACCTGCGCGTAAACCGCGACTTCGTCCACGACCGCCACGCCGGCCAATTCCTGACGCAGCACGTCGCGGCCGCGGTCGGCGCGGGCATAGAGCAATCGCTGTCCCGCGGCTCGTTGCGCAAGTTCCGCGGCCAGGCTCTCCGAACGATACGCGGGCGGGATTAGGTCCGGCTCCAGATGATACGACCGCAGCACGTCGGCCGTCGCCGGGCCGATCGCCGCCAATGAGAGATGCCCCAGCGCCCGCAGATCGCGGCCATTCTTTCGCAGCCGCTTGAGCAGGGCATGGACGCCGTTGGCGCTCGTGAACACCATCCATTGATAGCTCGCCAGGTTGGCGAGCGCCCGATCGACCGGCCCCCAGTCGGCCGGCTCCTGAATCTCGACGGTCGGCAAGACGAAAGGCATGGCCCCCAGCTGCTCCAGCTGGCGGACCATGCCGCTGGCCTGATGCCGCGGCCGGGTGACGAGGACGCGCTTGCCGTACAGCGGCAGCTGCTCGAACCAGGTAACTTCGGGCCGCAACGAAACCACCTCGCCGACGATGACGATCGCCGGCGCCGCGATCCCCTCGTTTTGCACCGTCGTCGGCAGGTCGCGGAGCGGCGCTTCGAGCGTCAGCTGATCTCCTGTCGTAGCGCGGTGGATAACGGCAGCGGGCGTCATTGGGTCTTTGCCGTGGCCGAGCAAGACTTGCACAATCAAAGGCAGGCGCGATATGCCCATGTAGATGACGAGCGTGCCGGGGAACTTCGCCAACGCCGCCCAGTCGAGATTGCTGTCCGGCTTGCTTGGGTTCTCGTGGCCGGTGATGAGCGCGACCGCACTGGCATGGGCGCGATGGGTCAGCGGAATGCCGGCGAAGGCCGCCGCCCCCAGGCCCGAGGTGACGCCGGGAACGACCTCGAAGGGAATGCCGGCCCGACGCAGCGCTTCGGCTTCCTCGCCGCCGCGGCCGAAGATGAACGGATCGCCCCCCTTCAAGCGCACGACGCATTGGCCGCGCCGCGCCTCGTCGATCATCGCTTCGTGAATGTGCGGCCAGCGGTCGGGATGCGATCCGGGCAGTTCACCCACGCACAGGCGCGTCGCCGTGTCGGGCGCGTGGTCGAGGAGACGGGGCGGCACGAGCTTGTCGTAGATGACGACGTCGGCTTCCGCGAGGGCTTCGACGGCCCGCAAGGTCAGCAAGCCGGGATTGCCTGGCCCGGCACCGACGAGATAGACGAACGGCTTTCGGCGGTTGAGCATCGTGATGGTCGAAAGGTACGGAGGCCCCAGTTGTTTACGTTTCGCGTCCCCCGCGCTCGGGGCGCTCACGCGGCCCCGCTCGCCGGGTCGCGGCTATACGATGTTCCGAATGCCCAGCGCCGCGCGGACCAGGGCCATCGTCTTTTGCGCCTCAGCGCGCGCCTTCTGCGCCCCGCGGCGAAGCACGCCTTCGACGTACTCCGTGTCGGCCATCAACTGCTTGCGCCGCTCGCGGTATGGCCGCAGGTGATCGTTGATCTTGTCCAGGAGCAACTTCTTGGCGTCGCCATAGCCGATGGCGCCAGAACGATAGCGGGCGGCCAGTTCCGCTTGCTCTTCTTGGGTGGCGAAGAGGCTGAAAAGGGCGACCACGGTACACGTCTCTGGCACCAACGGCTGGCCCAGCGGCGTGCTGTCGGTCTTGATCGCCATGACCGTTTTCTTGAGGACGTTCCCCTCGGCGAAGATGTCGATGGTGTTGCCGTAGCTCTTGCTCATCTTCTGTCCGTCGGTGCCCGGCACCTTGGCTCCCTCGGGCGCGAGCCGATAATCGGGCAGCGGGAAGACGGATTGGCCGACCGCCTCGTTAAACTTGATCGCCATGTCGCGCGTCATCTCCAGGTGCTGCACCTGGTCCTTGCCGACCGGCACGATGTTCGAGCGATAGATTAGGATGTCGGCCGCCATCAGCGCCGGATAGGTGAACAGGCCGACCGAGGCCTCAATACCCTTCTCCACTTTTTCCTTATAAGAGACGGCACGCTCCAATAGCCCCATCGTGGTAACAGTGCTGAGAAACCAGGTCAATTCGGTAACTTCGGGCACGTCCGACTGGCGAAAGAAGGTGGCCTTCTCGGGATCGAGACCCAGGGCCAGGTAATCGAGGGCCACGTCGCGCGTGTGTTCGCGCAGCGTGGCGGCGCGGTCCGGCTTTTTCTGGTGCAACTCCTCGGCCCGGCGGCGGGCGGCTTCATCGATCGTCGTCAGCGCGTGATAGTCGGCGATGAAGTAGAAGCACTGCCCCTGATCCTGCATGGCGATGTGCTGGCGGATGGCGCCGAAATAGTTGCCGAGGTGCAGCTTGCCCGAGGGCTGCACGCCGCTGAGGATGCGCTTGGGCGGCTGAATGAGGGTCGCGTGTCCGTGGTCCATGGCGTGGGTCCGTGAAAACTGCCGCTGCCGAATAGCCTGCCTTCACTGTACACTCACCGACGATAGCTGGCCATCGGGAAGGACCATCGGCCGAGGATCGCGGTGATGGACAAATCGACGGAAGTCCTGTTGACGGCCCTCAAGGAGGCGATGGCCCGCCCCGGCGAGCAGCGCCTCTTCAAGAGCGGCAAGCTGCCCGGCCTGTTTCCCGGCCGCGCCGGCTTGCACGCCGCCGCCGCGGCCCAGGCGCTGCGCGACGGCCTGTTGGAAGTATCCCGCGCCGAGACCAGGGGCAAGAGCGTCGTCGAATGGGTGACGCTGACGCCGCGCGGCGTCAATTTTGTTCACGAACAGGAATCGCCGGTCCACGTCTTGCGCGAGTTGCGCCGCGAGTTGGCCATCGGCCGCGACGGCGTGCCGGCCTGGCTGGCGCACATGCGTCAGGAGTTGCTCTCCTTCGGCAATCGGCTGGCCGACGACGCGCAACAATACATGCGTCGCCTCGACTCCCTCTCTCAGCGCGTCGAGGAAGCGCTGCGCCGCGCCGAGGCCGCCGCCCCGGCCGTGTCCGATGGCCTGGCCGGCGCCGTTCCCTGGGCCGTCGATGCCCTGGCCTACCTGGAGCGCCGCCCCCCCGGTGATTGCCCCTTGCCCGAACTGTTCGCCGCCCTACGCGAAACCCATCCCGACTTGACTCTGAACAAGTATCAGGACGGCCTGCTGCGCTTGCACGACCGTCGCGCCCTTCGGTTGCTCCCTTTCACGGATCCGGCGGAGCGAATGCCTCAGCCCGAACACGCCATGCTCGACGGCGCCGCCGTTCTCTACTACGCGGCGCGCTAAGCCCGACAATTCATGAAGTCGATGGCTCGCCTTGCCCGACGAAACATCGGTCGCTATGGTGCCGCGGCCTTCCCGGTGTCGTCCGCGTTCGCCTGAATTTCAAGGCTTATGCGTCTTGCCTCGTCTCCTCCCCCGAGCAAAGGAGTGCGAACGATGAGCAATTCCCGATCCACGTCGCCTCTTGGGATCGAAGAACTGGAGCAGCGTAGTCTGCTCAGCGCGACCACGTTGCCCATTCTCCCACATCCACCGAGCGACGTCGGGGCCGACGTGCGCGCTCTAGAGCGGCGCATCGACCGTTACGACCATCAGGCCGACGCCCTCGTCAAGGATATCATCCACGACATCGACACGCATGGCGACGTGAAGGCCGACCTGCGCAAATTGCATCGCTTGACCGTAGACCTCGACCGCGACGTGGACGCGCGCCTGCGCGACATCCGCCACGACGCCCCGAAACTGGAACGGGGCGAACTATGGGGCGTGCGCTTTCTGACCGACCGCCTGGTGCAGCGCGTGGATCACCTGGAAAAGGACGTGGCCTGGGACCTGGAAGTGCGCAAGGACGCCGGGGCCACGAAAGAGGCCAAGCACGACCTCTACGCCATTAGCCACGCGATCGACGGCTACGAAAAGATGATCGATTACGGCGTGAAGGACATCCTCAGCGACCTCTGCCATAAGCAGGTCTAAGAAGCGGTTCGAAGAGGGGTCGGGAGTACTTCCGACCCCTCTTCGAACGGTCGAACCTTGTCGTCCCGAGCGTGTCCACTACAATGTCAGCTACGAGATGAGGAAATCCCGCTCTTCTCGTGTCGTTTCTGCCACGTCCCCGTAGCTCAACTGGATAGAGCGTCGGCCTCCGAAGCCGAAGGTTACAGGTTCGACTCCTGTCGGGGATAATCTTAATTGCTTAATCTGCAAATGTTTGTGGCGAAGGTGGCAAGCTCGCTTTCGGGCGGCCCCGGCCATTTCACGGAAATTCACGAAATCTGTCCCGGCGTCGGTTCAACTCGGCATCGGCTTCCCCCGCAACCGGATTTCACGAAGAATGGTTTGTCCGTTCGATCCGTGCTACCGGACGGCTGAGCAGCGAGTTGCCTTATCATCTCGGCCGCCCAATGCCAATCCATGACTTGGATGGCCTTTTGCAACGCATTTTCCGCGTCCGTGGGCGTCTTCTCCTCATGGCCGCACCGACGGGCCGAGTCCGGCCAACCACTGCCGTCCCCCATTTTCTCGCCCCAAACCTTCCCTCTCCCCAAGAAAATCGGATAGAATACGCCGTTTTGCGTTCGTGTCCATAAATAGGGGAGCACGCGTTCCCTCCGTACCTCAAGAGACCTCCGCGATGGCGCATCCTGGCGGCGACAAGCATTCGGCATTCACGATCCCCACCTCGCGCATGGCGGCGGCGGTGCAACCGTCGGCCACGCTGGCCGCGGGCGCCAAGGCCAAGCAGCTGAAAGCACAAGGCGTCAAGGTCTTCGACTTCAGCCTCGGCGAGCCGGACTTCACCACGCCCAATCACATTTGCCAGGCCGCCGTGCAAGCGATGCGCGATGGGCAGACGCACTATACTCCCGCTTCCGGCACGGCCGAGCTGCGCGGCGCCGTCGCTCGCTGGTATCAAAAGTGCTACGGAATCAGCTACCGCCCCGAGCAGGTCATCGTCAGCAACGGGGCCAAGCATTCGATTCACACGGCCCTGGCGTCGGTAGTTGGGCCGGGCGACGAGGTCATTATCCCGACGCCCTATTGGGTAAGCTATAGTGATCTCGTGCAAATGACCGGGGCGACGACGGTGCTGGTCGAGACGACGATGGCCTCGGGCTTCCGCATGACGCCGGGCCAGCTGAAGGCTGCCTTGACGCCGCGTTCGCGCCTGTTAATGCTGAATTCGCCGAGCAATCCGACCGGGGCGGTCTATCCGAGGGCCGAGTTGGAAGCGCTGGCCGACGTGGTCCTCGCCTCCGACCTGACCGTGCTGAGCGACGAGATTTACGAGCATTTGCTGTACGGCGATGCCCAGGCCACCTGCTTCGCCACGGTGCGGCCCGGTCTGGCGGAGCGGACTATCACCGTCAGCGGGGCGAGCAAGAGCTACGCCATGACCGGCTGGCGCATCGGCTGGACGCTGGGGCCGACGCATGTGATCCAGGCGATGGGCAACGTGCAAAGCCAGCAGACGAGTTGCCCCAGCAGCATCAGCCAGGCGGCGGCGCTGGCGGCGTTGGAAGGAGATCAAGCGTGCCTGGCCGACATGCTGACGGCGTTCGCCGCCCGCCGCGATCTGGTCTGCCGGCTGTTGAGCGACATGCCCGGCGTGCGTTTTCGGCCGCCCGAGGGAGCGTTCTATGCCTTCTTCGATGTTAGCCAGCATTTTGGCCGGACCATCGACGGTAAGACAATTACGGACTCGATCGAGTTTTGCACGGCCGCGCTGGAAAGCGCTCACGTGAACCTCGTGCCGGGCGTCGCCTTTGGAGCGGAGGGATTCGTGCGTCTTTCGTTCGCCACCAGTCCGGCCGAGATCGAAGGCGGCCTCGCCCGGCTGGCGCAGTGGCTCAAGGGTTAAGGATCGGTCCTCCGGGAGAAGCCGTCACCATGCCGGTTCTGTTGCTGACCGAAAACGACGTCCGTCGGCTGTTGACCATGGACATGGCCCTGGCCGCCGTCGAGGAGGCGCTGCGGCGCATGGCCCTCGACGAAGTGCAAAACGTGCCGCGCACGCGGTCGCAGACCGATCACGTCATGCTGCATGTCTTATCGGCGTCGGCCAAGTCGCTCGGCTACAGCGGCTACAAGGCGTACAGCACGTCCAATAAGGGGGCACAGTTTCACGTCGGCCTCTACGACGGCAAGAGCGGCGCCCTCGTGGCGCTGATGCAGGCGGATTATCTCGGCCAGGTCCGCACCGGGGCGGCCAGCGGCGTGGCGACTTCGTTCATGGCCCGGCCCGACGCCAGCGAGGTCGGCTGCTTCGGCAGCGGCAAGCAGGCACGCACGCAGCTGCAAGCCGTTTGCAAGGTGCGCAAGGTGCGCCGCATCCAGGTCTTTAGCCCCAACGCCGACCGCCGTGCCCAGTTCTGCCGCGAAATGAGCGATGTTTGTCGCACGGAAGTGGTGCCCGTGGCGCGCCCGGAGATGGCGGCCGAGGACAAGGATATCGTCATCACGGCGACCGCCAGCCGCGAGCCGGTCCTGAATGGCAACTGGCTCGCCGAGGGGACGCACCTCAACGTCGTCGGCTCCAACTTCCTGGCAAAAGCGGAAATCGACGCCGCCACCCTGCGCCGCGCCGATTCTATCGTCGTGGATAGCAAGGATCAGGCGCGAATGGAGGCGGGCGATTTCGTCCAGGCTTTGGAAGATGGCGCCATTCATTGGGCCGACGTTCACGAATTGGGGCAAGTGATCGTCGGCCGCTACACCGGACGCGCCCACGACGAGGACGTGACGCTGTTCAAATCGCTGGGCATCGCCATCGAAGACGTGGCCGTCGCCGCCAAGGTGTATCAGGCGGCGCTTGAGGCGAAAATGGGCCAATGGCTGGAGTGGTGAGCGATGGAAGATTGGTCGGACATCGTAAGGCCCGAGAATCTTACGCGCCGCATCACGCTTGACGACTACTTCGCCGAACACTTGGGTTAGGCGCGGCAGATATACGCAAGCAAAGCTCAACGCGGCTTCGGGCGGCTCTCGAAGCCCTGGTCGAATTGGGCGACCAATGGTGGGAGTGGCTGGGGGGCACCGAACCGCTCATGCAAATGGGCGGCCTTGCTCTCGTCCGTAACGGACGCACAGCCTGGGCACGCGATGACTGGATTAGCTAATGGTCGAGGGACTGGTGAGCGATGGCGGCGATTCCAAGCACACCCACCCGAACGCTGCTTCTCGCGGGCGAACCGTGGGACACCTATGTTCGCTTGCTCAAGATTTTCGACGAACGCCGGCACCTGCGTATCAGCTTCGACCGAGGAAACCTGGAAATCATGACGCTCTCGCCCGAGCATGAAGGGGCCAAGTTCCTTATCGCCCGCTTGCTGACCGCGCTCACGGAAGAATTAGGGCTGCCCATCGCCGGCTATGGATCGATGACCTTTAAGCGGCGCGGCAAGCAAAAGGGACTGGAACCGGATGAGTGCTACTGGATCCAGAATGAAGCGAAGGTCCGCGATCTCAAGAAGAAGTTCGATCCGCGCACGGACCCCGCGCCCGATATCGTCGTCGAAGTCGATATCGAGAGCAGTTCCGTCAATCGCATGGGCATCTATCGGACCCTGAAGGTGCCCGAAGTGTGGCGCTACGACGGTACGACGCTGGCCTTTCACCTGCGGGGAGCCAAGGGCTACGTCGTGAGTCCGCGCAGCCTGGCGTTCGCTGGCCTCCTTTCCGACGATCTGCTACCGTTCCTGGCTTTGCGCGGGCAACAGGATACCAACGCCATCGTTCGCCAATTCCGTTCCTGGGTGCAGCGGCGCATCGCGGCGTCGTGGCAGTGAATCCCCATACGCTCTCCTCTCTCCGAGAGATCCGACGATGTTCTGGAAGAGCCGCAAGGCGCGGCGCTACGATTTCGACGCGCCTCTGCAATTCTTGCCGGTATTCGAGGCCCCGGACTTTCGCTTCGCCGAATGGCGGACGGGCGAAGGGTCGTTCCCGCGCCGATTCCTGACGCCGGACGCGCTCGCCTTCATTCGCACGCTGGAAGACCACGGCTGGATCGAGCCGTTCGACTGGCAAAGCTGGCAGGAAGAGGCGCGGGAGTACATCCGCGATCACGAACTGACGGCCTGCGCCGATGCCGCCACGATCGCCAAATTGCTGACCACGCACGTGGGCGCCGAACGCCTGTGCGAAGGCCATTTGAGCGACATGTTCGAGAACGGGCATTTGCTGGTGATCTTGCGGCGCTTGCGGGAGTTGCGCGATGAGGCGGGGGGATAGGAATGAGGATGCGTCTGTTCGAGCGACGGATCGAAATGGTAAACTTCATGCGATAAGGGAGCATTTGAAAGCAAGGCTCACCAAACGAGAGACGGAATGATGAAAGACCACAATGTTTCGCTGACCGAGCCTGTTGGGGATGAGTCGCCGGAGGCAAACGGAGACATCCGCAAGCCGGGAAAAAGCGCTTCGATCCGCTCTACCATCGGTAGCCATTCTCCCTGGCCCAAAGTAGCCAGGCCGCGGCGCTCTTCGGAATGTCGCCGCGAATCTCCGGGGGGATCGGATGGACGCCCGTGAGCGTGGGGAGTGCCTTGGACAAGTGGCCATCGCCGGTCTGTTCCAAATAGCGGAATAGGTAAGGGAGAGCAGGTTGACCCAGTGTCATCAATTCTTAATAGGCCGGATGACCTACGATGCGTGTACTGGAAGACAGATAGGCCGTCTGTTCGCGCCAACAGACCAGCAGCCGCGCGACGTGCGGTTCGACGGTTTCGACGGCGGGAATAGAAGCCATGAGTGACCCTCCAGGCGGCGGCACCTCTGTTCATCGCGCTCAAGCATCCACGCATCGCTTCATTATATGTGGCGTTCCTCAATACCCCGCTGCTTTGCCGATGATGCGCCGGTCTTCCGCGCCGTGATAGATACCCGTCTTCGTATCGACCCAGATGGTATGCGCGTCCCCTTGTCTTCCACCACTGATGGTGTGCCCCATCGCCCGAAGTTTCTCGCGCAACTCCTGTAAGTCGCCGCGACTTTCGACCCGTGCCTCGTCGGGAAACCACTGATGATGCAAGCGCGGCGCATCGACGGCCGCGCGGACGTCCATGTCGAAATCGACGACGTTGACGACGATGTTCAACACCGTATTGATGATCGTCCGGCTGCCGGGACTGCCGGTGACGAGGACGACCTTGCCGTCTTTCGCCAAAACGGTCGGTGTCTGCGAACTGAGCATGCGCTTGCCGGGGGCGATCAAGTTCGGCGCCGTGCCGATGGTCCCCGCGCGGTCGGTGACGCCGGGCCGCCAGTTGAAGTCGATCATTTCGTTGTTGAGGAGGAAGCCGGCCCCCTTGACGACAACGCGCGAGCCGTAGCTGCGTTCGAGAGTGTACGTGTTGGCGACGGCCATGCCGTCCTTGTCGATGATCGAGAAGTGCGTCGTGTTGTCGCCCTCCTTGGCTAACGGGATGTCCCTGGCCAGATCCTCACTGCGCGTGGCGTGCTTGAGATCAATACTTGCCGCTACCTTCTTGGCGTATTCCTTGGTCGTCAGGTGATCGGGGATCTTCGTGAAATCGGCATCGCCAAGGTGCCGGGCGCGGTCGCAATAGGCGCGGCGCATGGTCTCGATCATGAGGTGCATCGTCTCGGGCGACCAACGGCCCTGCTTCTTGAGGTCGAAGTTCTCCAGGACGTTGAGCATCTGCACGAGACAGATGCCGCCCGAGCTGGGCGGCGGCGGGCCATAGACATCGTAGCCGCGATAGGTGCCATGAATGGGGACGCGGGCCTGAGCCTTGTAAGCGGCCAGGTCTTCCTTGGTGATGAGTCCGCCGCCGGCTTTCATTTCGGCGGCAAATAAGTCGGCGGTGGGGCCCGTATAGAAGCCATCCGGCCCCTGCTCGGCGACGCGCCGCAGGGTGGCGCCCAGGTCTTTCTGAATGAGGCGGTCGCCGGCTTGCCACTCGGCCTTGCCGCCGTCCTTGCCGAAACAGCGGCGTAGTTCGGGGTACTTCTCGGAACCGCTGACGACACTGTTGAGCGACCAGGCGAGCGTTTCATCGAGGACAAAGCCTTCCTCGGCCAGGGCGACGGCGGGCAGGACCACGTCTTTCCAGGGCAGCTTGCCGAAGCGCTCGTGGGCCAGAGCCAGGCCGCGTACCGTGCCGGGAACGCCGACGGCTTTATGGCCGTAACCATCGTGGTCGGCGGGAAACATGGTCTTGCTGGCGGCGGCCGGCGCGGTCTCGCGGTAGTCGATGACGACGGGCGGCCGTTTGTCGCCGGGATAAATGAGCATGAAGCCGCCGCCACCGATGTTGCCGGCTTGCGGATACGTGACCGCTTCCGCGAAGGCGGTGGCGACCGCGGCATCGACGGCGTTGCCGCCCTTCTTGAGAATGGCGATGCCGGCGTCGGCGCCCGGCGGCGATACCGCGACGATGAGGCCGTGCTTCGCCTGCACGGTGGGCGGGAGGTCGCCGGCGCGAGCGGATGGAAGACTAATGAGCGAGTAAGCGAATATCGAGAATGCGAGCAAGAGGACACGACGCGAGCTTTGAAGAACACTTTGGCGAGCGGGGGGCGTAAGCCCCCCGTGGATCTCTTTTCGCGAAAACGCAGGGGGCTTACGCCCCCCGCTCGCCGCGCAGACATTGGCGATTCCCCAAAGCGGATAACGCATGGCAGGGCCTCGTGGACTCATTCGTCGGTAGGACGCGGCGACAGGTTTACCCTACCCGACGAACGCCGCGCTCTCCACGAATTCCGCGAGAGATGACTTCTCGGAGCGCATCAAGGCCATTGAGTTAGTCGATTGCGAAGGATACGCGGCGACGTCTCACGCCGCCGCGCCATTCGCCCGCCCGAGGTTGTGCAATAATTCCGTCGTACTCGTCGCCCGGTTGAGCGAATAGATGTGAATACCTGGCACCCCGTGGCGGATGAGCCGGTCGCAGATCTCCGAGCAAACTTCCACACCCAGGCGACGCACCGATTCGTCGTCGTGGGCGTGCGCCTCGATACGGCGGCGCAGGGCGTCGGGCAGCCTGGCGCCGCAGAGCGCCGTAAAGCGCTTGACCTGCTCCGCGCCCAGGAACGGCAGGATGCCGGGGATGATCGGCACCCGGACGCCGCGCTTGTGGCGGAGATAATCCTCGAAGGCGAGGAAGTGGTCGGCGTCGTAGAAGAGTTGCGTGACGATGAAAGCGGCGCCGGCGTCCACCTTGGCGACGGTGCGGTCCCAATCGAGGCGCCGGTCGGGGCATTCGATATGCCCCTCGGGATAGCCGGCGGCGCCGATGTGGAAGTCGTAGTGGTCCTTGATGAAGCGCACCAGATCGACGGCATGAGCGAAGCCGCCGGCCGTCGGCTCGAAGTTCGTTTGGCCGCGCGGCGGATCGCCGCGCAGCGCCAGGATATTCTCGATGCCGAGCGCTTCCGCCTCTTCGAGAACGCTGGCGAGCATCTCGCGAGTCGAGCCAGAGCAGGTGAGGTGCGACATCGCTTCGAGGCCGAAGTCGCGCCGCAGCCGATGGACGATGCGCAAGGTGCTATCGCGCGTGCCGCCGCCCGCCCCATAGGTCACGGAGCAGAACGACGGCGCGAGGCGCTGGAGCGCCGGCACGGTCTCGCGGAACAGCGTTTCCTCGGCTTCCAGCGTCTTAGGCGGGAAGAACTCGAAGGACAGGGTCAAATCGGGCTGCGCGTACAGTTCGGGGATTCCCAAGGCCCTATCCTCCTCGCACGGGACACCGGCATGAGACGATTGCCGCCGCGTGGAATTGTCCGGAAATTCGGCACGCTTGCCAAGACCGCTTTGGGCGGCGTAAAAGTCATCGTATGGATAATCGCGTGGGATATCACTTGGCCTTCTGTCCGGCGAGCCGTTGCATTACCATGCCGCCCGCTCGCGGGCCGCCCCCCGATGGCCGGTCGGAACCAGAAAGGCACGCCGCATGTCGTGGATTATTCCCCTTCTCGCTCTTCCCCTCTCCGCCGCGCCCGCCCCTCTCGCCGGCGCGTCAACGGTCGAAACGACCGCGCTGGCCGAAGCCCGCGCGGAAGCGGCCTACCTCGTGCGCATCGCCGACGACGTGGCACGCAGCTACGTCCGGCCCGTTGAGCGCAAGGGCCTCCTCAAGGCCGCGTTGATGGGAATGTACGAAGAAGCACGACTGCCGGTCCCTGAAAGCCTGGACGATGATATTGCTCAAGCGACCGATGACGTGACGACGATGGCCCTCGTGGTCCGCGTCCGCGAGAGCCTGAGCGAGGTCGAGAGTCTGCGCGCCGGCAACGCCCTGCGCGCGGGCGTCCGAGCCATGTGTCGCGGCCTCGATTCGTACTGTGGCCTCATCAGCGGCGACGACTTGCGCCGCGGCCAGGGGGAGGACTTGAACTACGGTCTCGGTTTCACCTACGAGTTAACGGGCGATGGCGCGGCGCCGCTGCGCGTCAAGACGGTGGTGATCGGCGGCCCCGCCCAGCGCGCCGGCATGCGTCCGGGAGATGGCATCACCCATCTCGACGGTCGAAAGCTCGACGATACCAGCGGGCTTTTGCTCACCTTCCCCGCCCTTCTGCAGCGCGCCGAGGATCCCAGAAGCATCGAAGTAACCTTTCGCCGCGGCGACGAAAGCAAGGAGCGCACCGCAACGCTGACGAG
>JBBSES010000038.1:0-15062 GCA_038239465.1 Gemmatales bacterium | reverse complement strand
TTCCACGATTGAGGTCCTTTCCGAAGGAGGCCGCCGGTGGTTCAAATGCCGACGCTCGACTTGTTGCGCGATACGCATCAGTTTCCCGGCCCCTACATGTTCAAGGTCATCGGCCGCGCGGAGGACGGTTTCGCCGCCCGCGTGGTCGCCGCCGTCCGCGAGGAATTGGCCAACGACAGCGATCCGCCGTTTCGCTTGCGTGAAGCGGTCGGCGGGCGGCACGTGTCCGTCACCGTGGAGCCGACGGTGCAGACCGCGCAGGAGGTGCTTGCCGTCTACCACCGCATCCGCAAGATGGCAGGGTTGGTAATGCTCTTGTGACCCGCGCTCCCGGGGACTTCCGCCATGAATGACGCCGACCGACCGAGCAGCAGCGCAGACGGCATCGCCTGGGATTTGACCGACCTGTATGCCGGGCTCGACGACGCACGGCTGACCGCCGACCTCGACGCCGCGCTGTTGCGGGCACGCGCGTTCGAGCAGGCGTATCGAGGGAAAATCCGCGTCGCGGGCGGTCCCTCGCCGCGCTTGTTGGAAGCGGCACTGCGCGAGTTGGAAAGTCTCTACGAGCAAATGGACCGCCCGGCCGTCTATGCCAGCCTCGTCCACGCCGCCAAGACGGACGAAGCGCGACACGGCGCCCTCGTCAGCCGCGCCCGCGAACAGCGCACGCTCATCAACAAACATCTGATTTTCTTCGATCTCGAATGGGTCAAGCTCGAAGACGAGCCGGCGCATGCGTTGATCGAAGCTCCGTCCCTGGCGCGGTATCGTCATTTCCTGAAGCAAAAACGCGCCTGGCGGCCGCACTACCTCAGCGAGCCGGAAGAAAAGATCCTCGACGACAAGGCCGTCACCGGCCGGGCCGCGTTCGTGCGCCTGTTCGATGAAACGGTCTCGACGATTACGTTCCCCTTCACGATCGACGGCCAAACGCGCCATCTGAGCCAGCAACAAATTCTCGCCAAGTTATACGACGCCGATCGCGGGCAGCGCCAGGCCGCCGCGGCGGGTCTGACCGGGGGACTGCAAGCCAATGGCCGCTTGCTGACGTACCTGTTCAACAATCTCGTCCTCGATCACAAGATCGATGGCGAGCTGCGCCACTTCGCCGGGCCGATGGATTCGCGCCACCTAGCCAACGAAATCACGCAAGAAGTAGTCGATGCCCTGATGACCGCCGCCGAGCGACATCATGGCACTGTACACCGCTATTATCGTCTCAAGGCCAAGCTGCTGGGCATCGATTCCCTCCAAGATTACGACCGTTATGCTCCGGTCTTCAGCGACCTCCCGCAGTGCGATTGGCCCGCCGCGCGGCGCACGGTCGAGGAGAGCTATCGCGCTTTCAGCCCCAAAGCAGGCGACGTGATCCGCGAGTTCTTCGACCAGCACTGGATCGACGCCGAACTGCGCCAGGGCAAACGCGGCGGCGCCTTCAGCAGCAGCGCCGTGCCCAGCGTGCATCCGTATATCCTGATGAACTTCACCGACAAGCTGCGCGACGTGATGACCTTAGCCCACGAATTGGGTCATGGCCTGCATCAATATCTATCGCGTCCGGTCGGCTATCTTCAATGCGATACACCGCTGACGACGGCCGAGACCGCCAGCGTCTTCGGCGAAATGCTCACCTTTCACCGCCTGCTGGAGATTTACCCCGAGCCGCGCACGCGCCTGGGGCTGTTGTGCGGCAAGATCGAGGACGCCTTCGCCACCGTCTTCCGTCAAGTGGTGCTGACGCGCTTCGAGCAAGCATTGCACCAGGCGCGACGAACCGAAGGAGAGTTGACGACCGAGCGCATCAACGAGCTATGGATGGCCGCCAATCGCCCCATGCACGGCGACGTAGTCCATCTCACCGACGGTTACGCTTGGTGGTGGGCCTACATCGGCCACTTCATCCACGTTCCGTTCTATTGTTACGCCTATGCGTTCGGCGAACTTCTGGTACTGGCGCTGGTGCAAAAGTACAAAGAGGATGGGCCTAGCTTCGTGCCGAAATATCTCGAACTGCTGTCGTCCGGCGGTTCCGCGTCTCCCCCGCAACTGCTGGCCAAGCTGGGTATGGACGTCACCGATCCAACGTTTTGGGGACTGGGCCTACGGCTGCTCGACGACATGGTGGCGGAAGCGGAGAAATTGGCGGATATGGTTGGCACATCGTAAAAGCATCAAGGCGGGCGGGGGACGTTAGTCCCCTGATTGATTCTAAGGGGCTTACGCCCCCCCGCTCGCCAAACCGTCGCATGTTACTTCGGCAAAATCACCGCATCGATCACATGGATGACGCCATTGCTCGCCTTGACATCCGGCGTGACGACGTTGGCGCCGTTGATCTTGACCTTGCCGTCATCGACGGCGATCTTGACCATGTCGCCCTGCAGCGTCTTGGCTTCCTTGAGCTTGATCACGTCCGCCGCCATGACCTTGCCCGAGACGACATGATACTTCAAGATGGCCGTCAGCTTGGCCTTGTTTTCCGGCTTGAGCAGCATCTCGACCGTGCCTTCGGGAAGCTTCTTAAAGGCCTCGTCAGTGGGCGCGAATACGGTGAAGGGGCCTTCGCCCTTGAGCGCCTCGATCAGGCCGGCCGCCTTGAGGGCCGCGGCCAGCGTCTTGAAGTTTCCGGCGGCCACCGCCGTATCGACGATGTCCTTCGTCTTCTCTTCCTTCGCGTTGGCGGGGGACAGCATCAGTGTCAGCGCCAGAGCGAGCAGCGCCATCAGGGACAGCTTCGACTTCATCATCGTTCTCCCGTGAGAGTTCGTCGTTGGGAAGATAATTTCGACCCTGGCCAGGCCGTATCGCCGCGGAGATAGCACTTCATCCTTCGTTGGCGCGGTCCGGGCGGATTCAACCATCCAGAAGATTTTGGGCGAAAGGGCGTTTCGCGGTATCATGCCGTCTGCCCTTTTGTATGAGGTGAGCCATGACGTCCCTGCTCGTCCGCGGCGCCTGCCCGCACGACTGCCCCGATACCTGCGGCATCGTCACCGAGGTGCGCGACGGCCGTGCCGTCGGCGTTCGCGGCGACCCGGAAAACCCCATTACCCAGGGCTGGTTGTGCGCCAAGGTCCGGCCCTACCTCGACCGCGTCTATCATCCCGACCGCGTGCTTCGCCCGCTGCGCCGCGTCGGTCCCAAGGGGTCCGGCCAGTGGCATCCCATCACCTGGGACGAGGCCATCGGCGACATCGCGGCGCGCTGGCGAACCATCATTGCCGATTCGGGCGCCGAGGCGATTTTGCCCTACAGCTACAGTGGCACGCTCGGCCTGGTGCAGATGGCGGTCGCCAGTTCGCGCTTCTGGAATCGCTTGGGGGCCAGTCGTCTGGAGCGTAGCATCTGCGGCGCCGCGGCCGAACACGCCGTCGAGGCGACCGTCGGCTCGCGCTGGAGCCAGGCCTACGGCGACGTTGCCCACAGTAAGCTGGTCGTAATATGGGGCCACAATCCGGTCAGCACGGCACCGCATTTCATGCCGTTTCTGCAACGAGCCAAGCGCGACGGCTGCAAGGTCGTGGTCATCGATCCGCGGCGCACGGCGAGCGCGCGCGCGGCCGACATGCACCTGGCGCCGCTGCCCGGCACCGACGGCACCCTGGCGCTAGCCGTCGCTCACATTCTCGTTCGGGAAAACCGCCACGATGAAGCCTGGCTAGCGGCGCACGCCATCGGCTGGGAGCAGCTGCGCGAACGCATTGCCGAATGGCCGCCGGAGCGCGCCGCAGTCGTTACGGGCGTTCCCCAGAGTCAAATCAACGCCTTCGCATCTCTTTATGCGAACGCGCGGCCCGGCCTCATTAAGATGGCCGATGGCGTCAATAGAAACCAGAATGGCGGCCAAAACGTCCGCGCCATTTGCGCGCTACCGGCCATCACCGGGCAATATGGCACGCCCGGCGGCGGCCTAGCCTACAGCACTAGCGGCCACGTGCGTTGGGTCGATCCCGCGCCTATGAGTACGTGCCCGCCGCCGGGCCGTTCGGTCAACATGAATCGTCTCGGCGCGGCCTTGCTCGGGGAAACCCGTGATCCGCCGATCCGATCGCTGTTCGTCTTTGGAGCCAACCCCGTCGGTTCGACGCCCAACGCCGGCGCCATCGTCCGCGGGTTGAAGCGCGAGGATCTCTTCACGGTGGTCCACGAGTTGTTCCTGACCGATACCGCGGATTACGCCGATATCGTCCTGCCGGCCACGTCACAGCTGGAGCAGACCGACTTGCACAAGGCGTATGGCCATACGCTGTTGACTTACAACCGCCAGGCCATACCGCCATTAGGCGATAGTAAAAGTAACTGGGAGGTGATGACACTGTTGGCCAAGGCGATGGGCTTCACCGATCCCTGGCTGCATCAGAGTGCCGACGAGGTGATTGCCGACATATTGGCGGCAACGGCGCGCCATAACCCGGCGCTGCGAAACGTCACCCTCGCGCGATTGCAAGCGGAAGGCTTCGTCGCCCTCGACTTGCCCGCCACGCCGTTCGCCGACGGTCGCTTTCCGACGCCCAGCGGCAAAGTCGAACTGTATTCGCAAGCGCTCGCCGATGAGGGGCACGACCCGCTGCCGGGCCGCTTCGCCGAGCAAGATGTGGAGTCATCGAGCAATGCCCGCGATCCGGCGTTGGCCTTGATGCTGGTGACGGGCGCCTCCCATCACTTCGTCAGCAGTTCCTTCGCCAGTCAGCCCGGCCTTTTGCGCGGGGCCGGCGATCCCTTCGTGGAGATCCATCCCGACGATGCCGCGGCGCGCGGCATTCGCGCCGGCGAGGAAGTGATCGTCGAGAATGGCCGCGGCGCCTGCCGCCTCAAGGCCGTGGTGACGGACGCGGTACGCCCCGGCGTACTCGTTTCGCCCAAGGGCCGCTGGGCCAAGCTGAGCGGCGGCGCCAACATCAACTGGACGACGCCCGACGCCTTGGCCGATTTCGCGGGGCAGAGTACGTTTCACGGCAATCGGGTGTGGATTACGCGCGCTCCCACTGCCCCGATTTAGAGAAATGGCTTGAGCAGCGAGATGCCATCAATGGTGATGGGCGATCCCATATCTTCGGTATAGAGGGTTGTCACCTGAGCCTCGAGGCAAGCGGCGAGCAACATGCTGTCCCAATGAGACAAGCTATAGCGAGCCGAGAGGTCGAGTGAACGGTCAATGACGGAAACCGCGGGCAACGCCAGAGGGAACATACCGCCTGCCATAGCAACAAAGGTCTTTCCGCGCGCAACGGTAATTCGCGCAATAGCGCGCGTGCTTTTTCTCGTTTGTCCAGATCCTCTGCTCAAATTGAGTAGATAAAGACATTCGTGTCAATGGCGATCATATAAGTCATCCCGGGTCGGTCGTGGTTTCCCTAGTTTTACCGGGTACTCGTTCCAAAGTTGCTCGATGTCGAGAATCGCTTGTTTGACCACCTGGCTCGGTTCGTGCGGCACTTCCAGGACGATTTTTGCTCGCGTGTGCGGCGCCAGATCGAGCGGTTCGTCGGGCTTGAAAACGCCGTCTTCGAAGGTAGCGGAAATTTCGTATGCCATAATTGACCTCGTGTTCGAGTGGCCCTTCCCATTACAACCATAAACCTGCCATTACTTCCCCGCCGGAAAAACGTCCTCCAACGCGACTTCCCATTGCCCGAGGCCGACGCTGACCACGGCGACGTTGCGTTTGTGATCGATGCGCACTAACCGCCCCGGTTTGTCGAAGCGTGGCACGCGAACGGGGTCGTTGGGCTGCAGCTTCAAACGCGCATCGCGCAGGGCGGCGGCTTCCTCCGCTTCCCGCTGCACTTGCGCGGTCTTTTGCCGGTATTCCTCGCGTTGCCGTTCGGCGTCGTGGGTGGCGGCCAATGCTTCCTCGCGGGCTTTCTCCGCTTCCTCTCGCATGTGTTGCAATTGCGTCAACTCGGGATTGCGCCTTTCGCGGCGGCGCAGGTATTTACGCGCGCGTTTGAGCAGGTCGCGCGGCAGCTTGAGGCGTTTGGCGATCTTTAAGGCGTTGCTCATGCCGTATTGGCCGATGTGCAAGCGGTAGGTGGGCCGCAACGTCTCGATATCGAATTCGACCGCCCCGTTCTCCGCGCGCTCGTTGGTGAAGGCATACGTCTTCAGGTCGCCGAGGTGCGTGCTGACCATGGCGCGGCAGCCCTTGTTATCCAATTCGTCCAAAATGGCGCGGCCCAACGCCGCGCCTTCGACGGGATCGGTGCCGGAGCCAAGTTCGTCTAGCAATATCAAGCTCTGAGCGCCGCTATCCCGAAGAATGCTAGCGATGCGCGAGATGTGCGAACTGAAGGTGCTGAGCGATTGTTCGAGGCTCTGTTCGTCGCCGATGTCGGCCAGGATTTGCTGGAAGACCGGCACGTTACTGCCTTCGCCCGCGGGAATGTGCATGGCCGATTGAGCCATCAAGCATAACAATCCCGTGGTTTTAAGCGTTACCGTCTTACCTCCGGTATTGGGTCCGGTGATAACGAGCAAGTTAAACGTGTATCCCAATCTCACGTCGATGGGTACGACTACCCGCGGTTCCGCTGCTACCTTTACTTCCGTCTCCTTGTCGCCTTGTCTCCCCGTCTCCTTGTCTTCTTGCTTCCCATCCTGGCGAAACAAATTGAGCAAGACCGGATGCCGTGCTTGCCGCAGCCATACTTTGCCCTCGGTATTGATTTCGGGCGGCATCATGGCGAAATCGCGGCTGTAGCGGGCCTTGGCGGTGATGAGGTCCAACTCGGCCATCACTTCCAAAGCGCGCGTCAACGGATGCGATACTCGGCCAATCTCGGCGCTCAGTTTGCGCAACACCCGGCGTATCTCGCGGTCTTCCTCGTTCTTGAGGACGGCCCGCTCGGCGCTGAGATTGGCCACGCCCGCCGGCTCGACGAACAGCGTTTCGCCAGTGCTGCTGGTACGGTGGACGACTCCCGGAACCTTGTGGCGAAAATTGACGGCGACGGGAAGGACGTAATGATCGCCGCTGACGGTGGCATTGGGATAACGCAAGACCTTACGCAACTCGGGATCGCGCAGCAGCCGGCGAATGTGGTCCTGCACCCGTTCGTCGATGGCCGCGAGTTTTTGGCGGATGTTGCCGAGGGGCACACTGGCCATATCGAGGACATGGCCGCGCGCATCGATGCAGCCGCCGATCGCTTTGGCCACCACGCCCATGTCCTCGATTGGGGCCAGCAGGGCGATCAGGTGTTGGCACTGGCCGCTGAGGCGCATCCGGTAGCGATACATGTGGCCGGTGCAGCTGAGAGTGTCGGCCACCTCCAATAACTGCTCCGCGGTCAACATCGAGCCGATAGCGGCGCGGCGGACCAGTAAACGGATATCGTGCAGGCCGCCAAACGGCGGCGCCTGACCCATGCCCAGCGCATCGACCA
Source organism: Gemmatales bacterium (assembly GCA_038239465.1). GTDB lineage: Bacteria > Planctomycetota > Planctomycetia > Gemmatales > Gemmataceae > JBBSES01. The sequence goes on along the minus strand of JBBSES010000038.1, from coordinate 7,674 downwards.
TTTCCGTGACGAGGCGTAGGCCGGAGCGGATCGTTTCCACCTCGGTGCCCGGCGCGACCTGGCGGACCAACTCCTTGCCCAGCGATGATGCCGCGTAGCCGGAGAGCAAGTCGCGGACTTTGTCGAATTCGAGCAATTCGAGCGTGTGTTGATCCATGATGGCCGTCGCGTCCATACCGCCAGAGACAGTCGCCGCGGCCGCCGGGTTCGCCCGATCCGCGCCGTCTGATCGAATTGTAACGTGGCGATTCACCGCCGCCCACGCACGGCACCCCGTTGCGGCCTTCGCCTTGCCCCCTTAGACTACCTCTGCCGACATTCCGGTTCGCGGCGGTTTTTGGGAGGTGGCCATGCCATCCTTGCTCCGTTCCGTTGGTTTCTTTCTCGCCTGTCTCCTGCTGGCCGTCGTGCGCCTGCCGGCCGCCGACGACCCGCCCGCGCTGAAATTTAACGAGGTCAAGGAGATCGCTCCCGGCGTCTTCTTCCGCTATTCGTCCATCAGCGCCAGCGACAAGAACGTCGTCTTCGGCGGCAGCAATAATATCTGGGTCGTCTTTCAGGATTACGTGGTCGTCATCGACGCCAACTTCCCGCAAGGGGCGACGGAAGTGGTCGCGGCGATCAAGAAGACGACCGACAAGCCGATCCGCTACGTCTTCGACACGCACCATCACGGGGACCACGCCTACGGTAACGCCGTCTTCGTCAAGGAAGGGGCCAGTGTCATCGCCCAGGCGAATTGCGCGAGACTGCTGCGCGTCGATGGCCCGGACGAATTCAAGAAGGCCGGCGAAGGGCCGGCCGGCCGCAAGGACGTCAAGGAGAGCGTTCTTAAGGTGCCGAACGTCGTCTTCGACGACCGCCTCGTGCTGGACGATGGCCAACAGCGCGTCGAGTTCCTCTTCTTCGGCCACGCGCACACGGCCGGCGACGCCTGCGCCTATCTGCCCAAGCACAAAATCCTCTGCACCGGCGATGCCTGCGTCAACGGCGCCTTCAACTTCATGGGCCACTCCGATTCCGCTTCGTGGATCCGCGCCCTGGAAAAGATGCAGCAGCTGGACGTGAAGACGATTGCCCCCGGCCACGGACTGCCTACCGACAAGAAGCTTCTCGATACGCAGAAGCGTTACTTCGTCGATCTCCGCGCTCAGGTGCAGAAGGGCATCGACGCTAATAAAGATGTCGAGGAGATCATCAAGGCCATCGACATGCCCTGGTATAAGGATTGGACCGGCATCGTACCGCCGGGCGACAACGTCAAACACGTTTACGCGGAATTGACCGGCGGCATCACTCCCTGGGATCTGACGGAAGAATACGGCGTCGTCGAAGGGCCATCGCCGACGAAGAAAGACGCGGACTGGAAGAAGCCGAAACGCATCGTCGTCAGCGCCGGCTTGATGCCGGCGAAGCTGCAGGAACTCAAGCGCGTCGCTCCCGACGTGGAATTCGTCCCGGCCAAGAATGCCGCCGATGCGGCCAAACTCGCGGGCGACGCGGATGCCATCCTCGGTTTCGGCACCGCCAACGTGGTTGAGGGCGGTAAGAAGCTGCGCTGGATTCAGGTCGGCTCCACCGGCGTCGAACGCGCGCTCTTGCCAGAATTGACGAAGCGCAAAATCGCCTTGACGGATACGCGGCGTCTCGACGCGCCGAACGCCGCCGACCAGGCGTTCGCCCTGCTTTTGAGCCTATCGCGTGGCGTCAAGCGTTCCACGGGGCCGCAAGCCTGGGAGGAGCTGAAGAAAGACCTCAAGCCCGTGGAGTTGAATGGCAAAACCATGCTGGTCGTGGGCCTCGGCGGCGTCGGCACCCAGATCGCGCGCCGAGCCAACGCCTTTGGCATGCGCGTCCAGGCCATAGATCCCAAAGAGATGGAACGGCCCGATTTCGTCTACAGTCTCGACAAGCCGGCCCGGTTGAAAGAACTGCTGCCGAAGGCCGACGTGGTGGTCCTCGCCTGTCCGCTGACGGCCGAAACCCGAGGATTGTTCGGCGCCGAGCAGTTCAAAGCGATGAAGCCGACGGCTTATCTCGTCAATGTGGCGCGCGGTCCCATCGTGAAGACCACGAACCTGGCCGAGGCGTTGGAAAAGAAGGTCATCGCCGGCGCCGGGCTGGACGCGACCGACCCCGAACCGCTACCCGACAGCGATGCGCTATGGAAATTGCCGAACTGCGTCATCAGCCCCAATGTCGGCGGCCAATCGCCGGAGGCGCAAGACCGGCAGTGGCGTTTGTGGCGCGAGAACGTGCGCCGCTTCGCCGTCGGGGAACCGCTCCTGTGCGTCGTGGACAAGGAGAGCGGCGAGTGACCGTCTCTCGACTCCTCGTCCTCAAGAGGTCCGACGGTATGGGTGCGGACGAATTGGCCGTCATCGGCAAGGCGAAGATCTTCGCGGGGCTGAACGACGAGCAGCGCGAGGCCGTCGCCGCTCTGGCCGTGCGCTGCGAGATCGATACCGGCGAATTCATCCTGCGCGAATACGAATCGGTCAATACTCACTTGATCTTCGTCATCGCCACGGGCAAGGCAGAAGTCCTCAAGGACGTTGGCTCGTCCGGCGGCACGGCGCGCTCGGTGCGGATCGCCACCATCGGCGTGGGCGACGTGGTCGGCGACATGTCGATCGTGGATAAAGCGCCGCGGTCGGCTACGGTGCGCGCTCTCGAACCGACGACGCTGCTCACGTTGGACATGGATCGCGTCCGCTCCGAATTGGCCGATCTGGGAGTCTATCCCGTGGTGGCCAGCAATATCCTGGCCGAAGTCTGCCGGCGCATGCGCGAAAATCATACCCTGACCGTCAGCGCGCTCAATCGGGAAATCGAGGCGTCCCGCGTTCGCGTGTCGTCCGGCATGTTCGTGATGGGTATTATCTTCCTGATCTCGTGCTATACCCTCGCGCTGGAGCCGCTGCTTGGCCTCAAGCGCTTGAACGACGGCGACGGCGTCGCGATCATCACGATCAGCTTTATCCTTATCGTCAGCCTGGGATCCGCGGTTGCCGTTATGCTCAGCGGTTATCCGCTATCCGACTATGGCCTAACGACGCGGAACGCCGGGACATACGCATGGCAAGGAGCGTTGTGGAGCGTGCCGATCTTGGCCGGCTGCACGGCGCTCAAATGGCTATTGATTCAGGGAAGGCCCGGGGCGAGCATCTTCACGCCCATCGTCGAATTCGGCGTCTTGCCGCGTTACACGCCGCCTTTTGTTTACGTTAACCTGATCTTGTACATATTGTTCGCGCCCCTTCAGGAGTTCACCGTTCGCGGTGCGCTGCAAAGCGCCCTGCACCGTCTGCTCGGCGCCGCAACGCGGAAGCAGATATGGAGCGCCATCGTGCTGTCCAATCTCTTGTTTTCCGCCGGCCATTCGCACATCGGCATCGGCTTCGCCTTGGCGGCGCTCATCCCCGGGCTGTTTTGGGGCTGGATGTTCTATCGGCAGCGTTCCTTGGTTGGCCCATCCGTGTCGCACATCTTGATCGGCACGTACGTCATCTTCGTCCTGGGGCTGGACCAGGCTTTGCTGTCGTTGGGGCGGGGCGAATAGGATCGTCGAAACGCGACAAGCGTCAATCCTTCGGCTCGTGATGCACCACCACGGGCCACTTCACTTTGAAGTCCCAATGCACGTCGTTGTCGGTGTCGTGGCATTTCTGACAGGCCTGATCGATGAGATTAAGCCGTCGCTGCATTTGTTCGGCCGATTCCTTGGCCGGCACCTTGAAGGGATTCATGAGCGCCAGCAGCTTCGGCTCGCGGTTGCCGCCCTTGGCGTGCAGACTGCCTGGCCCATGACAGCTTTCGCAACCGACGTCTTTCAGAAGCGGAGATTCCTTCTCGCTCTTGAAGCCGGCCTGGTAGCCGAAGCCCACGGTGTGGCACGCGATGCACTCGCCGTCGAACTGGCGCAGGCCGGGCCGTTTGGCCGTCTCCAGACTGTGGTAGGCATGGGCGTGCGGTGTCTTCTTCCAGACCTCGTAGGCGTGTTCGTGGCACTCCTTGCACGACTCCGAGCCAACGTACTTGGCGTCGGCGTACTCCACCTGCAGCGGGTGCTTGCGCTGCGTGTACTGCGCCAGATAATTCTCTTTGTGGACCTTCTCCGCGTAATCCTCCATGAGCGTCATGATCGGATTGGCCGCTTCCTTGCCTTCGGGCGTCTCGTAGGCTTCGCCCAGGCTGACGAGTTGATAGCGCAGCTCGAAGCCCGGCTTGGCTTTGGTGCGGTAGGCGCCCACGACGCCGACATAGCGCCCCTTATGGCCGACGCCGACGACCAGCGTATCGCCGACGCGCTCGGGCCGATCTGACGGCTCTTCTTCCCTGGTCGGGCACAAGACAACATGGAATTGCGGAAAGCGTCCGACGCACGACTTGGCTTCCTCGATGGAGCCTTGATAGAGCAGCACGCGCAGGTCGGCCTTATCCTTTTCCAGCTGCTTGAGCGCTTTGGGCAACTCCTGAGCCGTGGGCGCGAACTTGGCCGAGGCGTCCTGTTTGGCGATGCCTTGTGCCACGCTGGGGCCGACGATGGCGACGACGCCGACCTTGACGGCCGCGTCCTTGCCGCCGCTTGTCGCGGTGGACTGCACCATGCCGGCGAAGTTTTCGTCCTTGCCTTGAAGGTTAGTCGCCAGCACGCGCGGCTGCGGGCTATTCAAGGCAAAGGCGCCCAGCGCGTCGAACAGGGACAGTTCCGCTTCGTGGAGGCCGATGCCGGTGGCCAGGTAGCCCATGCGCTTGAGCGCTTCCATCGAAGTGGCGTACTTTAACAGCGCTTGCGGGCCGCGATGTTTTTGCCCGTCCGCGACATCGCCGAGATCGACCGGCACCACGGGCCAACCGCGATCCTTGAGGAGCGTTTGCAAGAAGTTGTAGCGCCGCGCCAGCCCGCCGAGTTGCGGCCGCGAACAGCCGCACGGTTGCAGATATCCTTGCTGCTGCGCGGACAGGAGGAGGGCCACGTCCGGCTTGCGGTCGGCGGGCCAGTCGCGGAACAAACCGGCCGGCGCGCGCGGCACGGGCGGGGGCGCGATGGCCTCGCTCGCTTCCTCGGAGCGCAGCCAGTGAGCGGCCCAGAAGCCGCTGGCGACCGTGAGGACCACCACGGCGATCGACGCGAGGGTTGCTTTGATGGCGAGGCCGCGCGAAAACGTGTGCCGTCCCATGGGCCGTCGATCCTCCGTGATCGGTGCTGGGTTCGTCGTCGTTTCTCGGGGCGCTCACGCGACCCCGCTCGCCCATTACTGCGTCGCCTGCCCGACGAGCGGCAGATGAACCTTTCGTGGCGTCTCGCTCTTGCAGCGCAGGACAATTTCACTATTCCCTGGCAGTCGTCCAGCGGCCCGGCGGGGAGGCACGGTCACATGAAGCCGCCAACGCTGCCGGCCGTCCGCGACGGCGTCTTTTTCCAGCCGCGCCTCCAGGAACTCGGGAAAGCGCGCTTCAATGGTCAGGTCGCTCACGCTGGCGGCCGACGTGAGCGCGATCGTTCGCGTCGTTCCGCGCGCCGCCGGAAAACTGCCCAGGTCGATCCGCTCGGCGTCTTCCGCGGGGACGAGGCCGACCTCGCCGCGGACCCACCCCGTCAGCCGAACGGTGAGCGGCTTGACGTCAGTCGGGCCGCTCAGCAACAACGTTCGCTCCAACGGGCCGATGTCGAGGGGAGGAGCGTGCGGCCGGCGTTCGTGGACCGTGACGACGACGCGATATCCCGACTGCACCCGCGTTTTCGTCTTCTCGGCGAGGCGAGCGCATTCGGATTCCGTCATCGGCTGGCACACGCAGGAGAAGCAGGGATCGCCGCTCTTCTCGCGTGCCGCGAGCGGAAAGCTCGGCCGCGTCGAAGACCAGCAGAACACTTCCGCCGTGATTACCTGTCCAGGCGTCCTCAAGTCAACGAGACTGACCGATGCCGGTTCGACCCGCAGCACCGGCACGACAGCCACCCGAGCTTGCAGGCGATGGATGGAGCGATGGTGATCCGCATCCACCGCCGAGACTTCGGCAACGATCCGGCCGTTGTCGGAACGACCGTTGCCGTGGAGCCGCGCCATGCCGACCGCGTTTCCCGGCACGTTCACCACTTCGTTCTTGAGCGACCGCCAACGGCCCGGCGTTTCCAAAAGCCGAGTCTGCCAGCGGTCGAAGGCGACGGCCGCCCCAAGGGTGGCAGGCCAATTCCCCGCGGCCTCCGCTGTCAGCGAGGCTTGCGCCGCCCGCCGATCTTGCGCTTCCTGCGCCGTCAGCACGATCACTTCCACGTCGCAACCATTCGATTCCCGATCGACGCTTACGGTCTGGCTACCGGGATTGGCGAACCAGTAATCGCGTTGAGGGCGCGTGCCTTCCTCGCATTCGACGACGCTTTCCTCTTCATCGTCCATGTCACCATTCGGGCTAGCGGCAAAGTGCAACAATCCGCCGACGGCGGTGCTCTGCAAGCGCGACGGCCGTCTTATCTGCCCAGGCCTATACGAGACGACATACTGCGCGACGAAGGCGGCGCCGCCGATTAGGGTGGTGAGCATCAAAAGTGGCAGCAGCCAATGCGAAATCGTCTTCATGGCAGACGCCCGCCGCCGGCAACGCGCGACAAGGAGCCAAAACGGGCCGGCCAGCGGGCCTCATTCTAATGGGGAGGGGGAGGGGGTCAATACCGACTCATTCGCGGCGGCGCAGCGCGTCGCGCAGCTGGGCGGCGCGCTCGTACTGTTCGTCGGCGACGGCGCGTTCGAGTTGCTCGCGCAGGGTCGCCTCGATGTGGTGTGTATGACGCAGCGATTCTTCCCGCTTCTTCAATTCCTGCACCATGCCGTCTTCGTCGAACTGGTCCTCGGCGCCGTGGGCGACGAAGAAATCGCGCAGTCCCTTCAAACCTTCGCCGAGAGCGTCGATGGCCCCCTCGGGATCGTTGGCTTCCGCCGCCAGCGCCGCCGCCGCTTGGGTGCGATGGAACAGCACGAAGCCGCGATAGCGCTCGTGGGCGTCGGTGAACTCCTCGCTGGGGGAGTGGTCGCGGGCGAAGTCCATGAAGGCGAGGGTGTGGTCGGAGTCGGCCACCGCCTGGGCGTACTCGCGGAGGGCCAACCAGCAAACGCGGCGGTGGTAGTATTGCACGAACTCGCGGTCGGCTTCCTGACAGTGTTCGTCGGTTAGCCGGAAGGTGCGGCCGGCGCGGCGCGCGGCCCGTTCTTGTTGCTGGAGATACTCGAAATAGGTGGCGAAACCGTGGGGCCGTTGACCGTCGGGCCGGCCCGTCAATTCGATTTGCAGCACGCCGAGATCGACGCGCATCTGCACGATCTGACGGCCGTCGCGGGCTTGCACTTGCCGTGCCTGCACCATGCCCACCTTGAAATCCCACCCTTGCAGGGCGGCGTCGATGTCCTGGTTCACGACAGTCACCTTCCCCGGCTTTGACGTTCGAGGGCGCGCCATCCATCCACAAGACTTCTCCTCAGTCCATTGTACCTTTCGTCGGTGCGTGGCGGGAACACGGTTCGGGCGAAAAGCCACGATGTCGTGCAATGGGTCGAGCGGCGCCGCATTATTAATCCCGGCGAGGGGGGGGGGGGGGGACCCCGCAGCGTGGGGGTGGATCACCACCGGGTAGCCACCCCACTCCCCCCACGCGGGGCCCCCGCGCCCCCCACAGCA
>JBBSES010000037.1:0-15182 GCA_038239465.1 Gemmatales bacterium | reverse complement strand
TAGCCGCGACCCGATAGGGGAGCGCGGGAGCAGCCTCCCGCGCTCCCCTATCGGGCCGCGGCTAATCAAATGCTTCTCGGGATCCGCGCGAAAGGGTAAGATCTTCCACACCTCGAAACTCGAAGGAGTGCCAACCACTATGTCGAATCGCGGCTTTGCCTGCGTCGGATTGTGCGTCTGCCTGGGATTCGTCGGCATGGCGCGGGCCGACTCCGCGCCGCCGACCGCCAAGGAACTGGAACAGATGTGGACCGATCTGGCCAAGGGGGAAACGACCGAGGACGCCGCCCGGGCCTACAAGGCCGTCGTCGCTTTGGCGGCCGCGCCGAAGGAAGCCGTGGCGTATTTGAAGGGGCAGGTCAAGCCGATCCCCAAGCTCGATGCCGAGCGCGTCAAGCAATCGATCGCCGATCTCGACAGCCAAAATTTCGCGGCCCGCCAAAGGGCCGAGACCGAATTGGAGGCGTGGAACGAAGTGGCGGAACCGGCGCTCAAGGCGGCGCTAAATTCCAAGCCGACGCTCGAAGTGCGCCAGCGCCTGGAGAAGCTGCTCGCCAAGCTCGACCATCCGGTGCCGAGCGGCGAAAAGCTGCGCACCTGGCGCGTCATCGAGGCGTTGGAAATGATCGGCACCGCGGAGGCACGCGACATCCTCAAGCAAATTGCCGGCGGCGCTCCCGAGGCATCGGTCACGCAGGAAGCCAAGGCAGCCGCCGCGCGGGTGAGCAAGCATCTCGGCCCGACGCCGTGAAAAGCGATCACGGCGGCGCCAACGCGGGGCCATCGCCGCTGGGCGGCGCCGGCTGCAAGGCCGGCGGTTCGGCCGGCACCAACGGCGACTGCGGCGGGGCGTTCGGCATCGGTCGCGCCATGGAGGTCGGCACGGTCGGCACCGGCGCCAGCCGCGGCGCGGGACGCGCGGGCGTTTCCGCGAGCGGCGGCTCTTGCCGCGTGACGCTGGCCGGCGGCACGCTCTCCGTCTTGCGAGCGCTATTCTTCTGATATCGCGTCAAGACGGAGTGGGCTTGCGAGCGGACGCCACGGGCGCTGTCGCCGTTGGCCGCCTGCTCCAGGGCGGCGACCACTTCGCGGGAAGGCGGCACCTGGCCGAGCGACTGCGCCGCTTCGGAGCGAACGTTGGGCCGCGGATCGCCCTTCAACGTCTCCACCAGGGTAGGCACGATCTCGGGGTTGGTCGCCGCGTCGAATTGCCGCAACTCGGCGATGGCGGCGATCCGCTTCCCTTCGTTCGGGTCGGACTTCAACGTTTGCACCAGTTCGGCGACTCGTTGCCCCGGCGCCGGCAGGGGGGGCGCCGGGACGGCGGGCAGCGGCGCCGGCAGGGGTGGAGCTTGCGTCGGCGCCGTCGGGGCCGGCTGCTCCTTCTTGCGCCAGAAGAGGATGCCGGCCCGCGCCGCGGGAGCGAGACCCAGTTGAATAGCTAGTACCACGAGAAAGACGCGCCACATCATCAGCAGACTCCCGAAGCGGGGCGAGGCCGTTGCGCCTTGATGACATCGGTTTCGTTTCGGGGTGAGTTTGACCGCAAGCGCCCGGCCGCGGCGATCCTTTCCCCGAGTAGGCCGGTGGATTCGCTACGCCCGGCAAGTCCAGCGATATATTGCCAGCGGACCGCTGAAAAGGAGGACGAGCGAGGGATGGAAGCCATTCCGTGGATCATCCACGCCAGCGGGGCCTACCCCCTGTGGCGTGCCTGGCAGAGCCATCGGAACACCAGCCTGACGCACGCCCTCGCCTGGGCGGCGGTCGCCTGGGCCGGCTGGGCGCTCGCATTGGCGGACGGCGGCCGGGCGGCGCGCTACCTGGGTTTGTGTCTGATCGGCGCCGCGGGCGTGGCCGTGCTGGGAGCGCGGCGGCCCGGCGTGGCGGCATGGGATTTCGTCGTCGGCGGGCTGTTGGCCGTGCTGCTTTTGTCGCTGGCGGAAGGATTCCTGACCGGCGCCGGCGTGCAACTCGGCGCCGTCCGCGCGACCTTCCTGGCGGGCACGCTCGGCCTGGCGTGCGGCAATTATCTGCCGACGAAGATGGCGCCGGCCGCCCTATTGCTCGCGGTCGCCAGTGGCCTGACGCTGGCGGGACTGGCGACGCGCGACGACCGTTATGCCGTGTTCGTCAATGTCACGATGGTGTCGGTCCCGTGGCTCGCCTGGGCCTGCGCGCGCCGGCGCCGAAACGTCGGAGAAGTCGATGCCCTGTGGCTCGGTTTCCGCGACGCCTATGGCTTCGTGTGGGGCCAACGGCTGCGCGACCAATTCGACCGGGCCGCGGAACATGCCGGGTTGTCGGCCGAACTCGGTTGGAGCGGCTTGCGCGGCCGCCAAGGAAACCTGGACGCGGCCACCGAAGCGGCGAGTCTCACAATCCTGCAAGCGCTCATGAAGCGTTTTGGGCCGGTGAAGGAAGGCGCGTAGGGTGCGTCAAACGGCCTCGCGCGGACGCACCGGAGTCTCGTAAGATTCCAGTGCGTCCACGTGAGGTCGCTTGACGCGCCCTACGTTTCGAAATCGCTACTGCTGCGGCCTAAAACCGCCCTGCCCCCCGCCCCCCGGTCCGCGCATCGACGGCGGCGGCGTATCGGAACCCGCACTGCCCTTGCGTGGATTGTCCGTGTTCAGCGTCTTCTCCGGGTAGCTGACCGGCTGACTGAAGCGCGCGTCGGCCGCCGGCGGCACGGTGTATTCCTCGACGCGCGGCCCCGGCTTGTACTTGTCCGGCGTGTTGTGGCAACCGGCCAAGGCCATCAATGCCGCGACGAAGAGCGCGTGGGTGCCCAGCCACGTCCTGCGCATGGGCTTTCTCCTGCGTTAGCGTGCGAATCGAGCGGCCAAATCCCCCCGGCCGCCAGGCGCGGAACGATAGCGAGTCGCCCATCGACGTCAAGGGCAAAGCGGGAGTTGGTGGGCCACCATCGAACTCGACCCGCCGTTAACGGCGGGCCTAATACCGCTGCCTTCTAGCCCCGTTCACGGGGCTTTCCGCGCCAGCGGTATTAGGCCCGGCCTTGAGGCTGGGCGACTTGCCGTTGGAAACGCCGTTTGCTTGTCCGCCTGCCCCGCGCTAGAATCCCTGCGTGGCATTCCAGAGGTCCACATCGGGGAGGCGGTTGGCATCATGGACACGATCAGCGTCGCGCAAGCCCGCCTGCCGGACAGCGTCGGCAAGCACGTCAAGCTGTCCGGCTGGGTCCGCACCCGCCGCGATTCCAAGGGCGGCTTCAGCTTCCTCGAAATCAACGACGGCAGCTGCTTCGGCAACCTGCAAGTCGTCGCCGCCGCCGCCCTGCCCAACTACGAGGCCGAGATCAAGAAGATCGGCGCCGGCGGCAGCGTCACCGTCACCGGCGAGATCAAGCAATCGCCCGCCCAGGGACAGGCGACCGAGGTCCATGCCGATACCGTCATCGTCCACGGCAACGCCGACCCGGATACGTACCCTTTGCAGAAGAAGCGCCATTCCTTCGAGTTCCTGCGGACCATCGCCCACCTGCGGCCGCGCACCAACACGTTCGGCGCCATCGCCCGCGTCCGCAATTGCGTCTGCCGCTCGATTCACGATTTCTTTCAGGAGCGCGGCTTCCTGTACGTGCATCCGCCGATCATTACGGCCAGCGATTGCGAGGGCGCCGGCCAGATGTTCCGCGTCAGTACCATCGATCCCGACAAGCCGCCGCGCAAGGACGGCGCCGTCGATTACACGCAAGACTTCTTCGGCAAACCCGCCTACTTGACCGTCAGCGGCCAGCTGGAGGGGGAGATTTTCGCGTGCGCCATGGGCAAGATCTACACCTTCGGCCCCACCTTCCGCGCCGAGAACAGCAACACCACGCGCCACCTCGCCGAGTTCTGGATGGTCGAGCCGGAAATGGCCTTCTTCGAGTTGACCGACAACATGGACCTCGCCGAAGCGTTCCTGAAACGCATCTTCACCGACGTGCTGACGCGCTGCGCCGAGGACATGGAATTCTTCAAGGAGCGCGTCGATCCGACGGCGATATCGACGCTGGAAAGCATCGTCGCCAGCCAGTTCGTGCGCCTGCCGTACACCGAGGCGGTCGATATTTTGCAGAAGTCCGGGCAGACGTTCGAGTTTCCCGTCGCCTGGGGCAACGACCTGCAAGCCGAACACGAACGTTACCTCGCCGAGCAGAAATTCAAGTGTCCGGTGATCCTCTACGACTACCCGGCGACGCTTAAACCGTTCTACATGCGTTTAAGCGACGACGGCAAGACCGTCCGCGCCATGGACGTATTGGTGCCGCGCGTCGGCGAGATCATCGGCGGCAGCCAGCGCGAGGAACGCCTCGACATCCTCGAACAGCGCATGAAGGCGCAGCACCTCGACCCGGAAGCCTACTGGTGGTATCTCGACCTGCGCCGCTACGGCACCGTGCCGCATTCAGGGTTCGGGTTGGGCCTGGAACGGACGATCCTGTTCATCACCGGCATGACGAACATCCGCGACGTGATTCCGTTCCCGCGCACGCCGGGCAGCGCCGATTTCTAATTCCGGCGAGCGGGGTCGCGTAAGCGCCCCGAGTATATAGGAGCCAAACCATGCCCGGCCAAACGATAACCATCCCGGCGGGCGACGGCCAAACGTTCGATAGCTACCTGGCGCTTCCGGAAGCGGGCAACGGGCCGGGTATCGTGATGCTGCAAGAAATCTTCGGCGTCAACACCGTGATGCGCGCCGCGGCGGACCTGTTCGCCGAGGAAGGATACGTCGTCCTCGTTCCCGATCTGTACTGGCGCATGCAGCCGGGAGTCGAACTGGCCGACGACCCCGTCAGCCGGGTCGAGGCGATGGCGTACAACCGACGGTTCGACCAAAACCGCGGCCTGGCCGATATCGACCTGGCCCTGCGAACGCTCAAGGCTCGCCCCGAATGCACCGGCAAAATAGGCGTCGTCGGCTTCTGCCTGGGCGGCCGACTCGCTTTTCTCAGCGCCGCTCGCTTGCCGATCGACGTGGCCGTGTGCTTCTACGGCGTGGGCATCGAACGGCATCTCGATGAGGCGGCGAAAATCACGTGCCCGATCGTTCTGCACTTCGGCGCCTTGGACGACCTCAACCCGCCGGCCACGGTCGATAAGATTCGCGCCGCCATCGCCGGACGCGCAAACGCATCGATATACGTTTATCCCGATGTCGGCCATGCTTTTTACACGCCGGGCCGTTCGGGCTATCACAAGGTTGCGGCCGGCATGGCGCATTCGCCGACCATCGCGGTTTTGCGCCAAACCCTGGGGCAGTGACGTGTTGGACGATGACGCGCCGCGGAGAATTGCTTGGCGAGCGTCGCGTCGTAAGCCCGACGTGGTCGCTGCTTACACGTCGGCCTTACGGCTCGACGCTCGCCAAGCAATCTTTTTAAGGCAGCATCGAGAACCATGATTTCTTCCTGGCGTTCGCCGCTCCCATCGATTAAAGTCCTCTCATCGTCGCGGCCTCACTCTCCCGGCCCGATACCTACCTGCCCGATTGCCGTCCCTTGCGACGGCCCTGCCCGCGAGGAACCCACCCATGCTCGGTCTCTTCGACACGCGCCGCCTGTTGTCCGAAGAGACGATGATTCACGATCAGTTAGGACGGCCCCTTCCGCTCTCGACCGGGAAGCCTATCGCGCAGTTGTTTTGAGGTCTTGTTTAGGTTTCGCGAGCGCGAAACGTAAACAAGACCATCACTCCGCGTACTTCGCGGTGCTATCCGCCAGTCCCGCGCTGGCGGTGCTCACCTGCCGAATGGTCCGCTCCCTCACCTCTTGCTCCAGCTTGGCGAGCAGTTCGGGAATCGTCATGCTGCCGAGGTCGCCATCGACGCGGTCGCGCACGGCCACGGTGCCAGCCGCTACCTCCTTGTCGCCGACGACGAGCATGTACGGGATCTTCTCCAGCTGCGCCTCGCGGATCTTGTAGCCCACTTTCTCGGGGCGATAGTCGCCGGCCGCGCGATAGCCGGCGGCTTTCAGTTGCGTCTCGACCTTGCGGCCATAGTCGCTGAACCGCTCGCTCACCGGCAAGACGCGCGCCTGCTCCGGGGCCAACCACAGCGGAAACGCCCCCGCGAAATGCTCGATGAGGATGCCGAGGAAGCGCTCCATCGAGCCGAACGGGGCGCGGTGGATCATCACCGGCCGATGGGCGCGGTTGTCGGCGCCGATGTATTCCAACTCGAAGCGCTTGGGCAGGTTGTAATCGAGTTGCACGGTGCCGAGCTGCCATTCGCGGCCGATGCAATCGCGGACCACGAAGTCGATCTTCGGCCCGTAAAACGCCGCCTCGCCCTGCTCGGCGCTGTAGTTCATGCCCAGGCTCTTGACGATGTCGATCAGGTTGCGCTCGGCGTTATTCCAGTCTTCATCGTCGCCGACGTACTTGCCGCTGCCGGGGGCGCGCAGGCCAACGCGCACGCGGTAGTCGCTCAGCCCCAGGCTTTTCAGCACGAACAGGACCAACTCGATATTGGCGCGCATCTCCGGCTCGATCTGCTCGGGGGTGACGAACAGATGGGCGTCGTCTTGCGTGAAGCCGCGGACGCGGGTCATGCCGCTCAGTTCGCCGGTCTGCTCGTAGCGGTAGACGGTGCCGAACTCGGCGAGGCGCACGGGGAGATCGCGGTAGCTGCGCGGCTCGGCCTTGTAAATCTGGATGTGATGCGGGCAGTTCATCGGCTTGAGGAGATACCCTTCCTGATCGCGCAGCCAGGCCATCAGCGCCGCCGCCCGGTCGTCCACTGTCGCCGCCTTGCCATAGGACGGCAGTTCGACGGCCATCGACTGCGCGACGCCGAGGATATAGCGATGCACCGCTTCCAGCTTGTCTTCCTGGTTGGCCGCCTCCTTGTAGCCGGGCACCTGAAACTGCGTCAGGGCCATGAACTGCTCCATCTCCGTCTCTTGCTTGTCGTCGAGTTTCCCTTTGGCCAGGCGATGCTGGGCGAGGTCGAGCGCCGACCCGGCCGGGTGGTGGTACATCGGCGGATACTGGGCGTCGCGGTAATACGGGAAGTGGCCGCTGGTGCGATACAACTCCAGCCGGCCGATGTGAGGGGTATACACCGGCGAGTAGCCGCGCTTCACCAGTTCGTCCTTGATGAACGTCTCCAGCAGGCCGCGCACCGTCGCCCCCTTGGGCATCCACAGGATCAACCCGCTGCCGGCCAGTTGACTGATGGTGAACAGCTTCAGCTGCTTGCCAAGCAAGCGATGGTCGCGCTTCTTGGCCTCTTCGAGTTGCTTCAGATAGGCGTCGAGTTCCTTGGCGTTGAAGAAGGCGGTGCCGTAGAGCCGTTGCAGCTGCTTGCGGCTGGCGTCGTTCTTCCAGTAGGCGCCGGCGATGCTGAGCAGCTTAAAGGCGCCGACCTTGCCAGCGTGCGGAATGTGCGGCCCGCGGCACAGGTCGATGAACTCTCCCTGGCGATAGAAGCTGAGCGAGGGATATTGCTTCAAGTCGTCATCGATATGTTCGACCTTATAGCCTTGTTTCAAGTCGTCCACGAGGCCGCGCGCCTCGGCGGTGACGCGCTCGAAGCGCTCGAACGGCTCGGCCTTGGCGACGATCTTGCGCATCTCCTCCTCGATGGCGGGGAAGTCCTCCTCGCGGATCGGCTTGTCGCCGGTGTCGATGTCGTAATAGAAGCCGTTCTCAATGGTCGGGCCGAACGCCAGTTGCGTCCCCGGAAAGAGGATCATGACGGCGCGGGCCATGATATGCGCACAGCTGTGGCGCAATACGTCGAGGGCTTCCTTGTCGCGGTCGGTCAAGAGTTGAAAGGCCAACTCGCCGTCGGCGCCGGGCAGTTCGCGGTCGAGGTCGAGGATGGCGCCGTTGACCTTGGCGGCGACGGCGGCCTGGGCGAGGCGTTTGCCGATCGCCTCGGCCACCTCGCGCGGCCGAGTGCCGGGGGCGACCTGCCGTTGCGAGCCATCGGGAAGACGGAGGGTGAGCATGAGAGAACCTCCAGTGAAGATCGCGGCCCGCCCCTACAACGGGCGTGCCCTGGAAGAAACGGGGAGCGCGGGACGATGGATAGAGATGGGATATCCCCGAAGCGTGTGAAACAAGCGTTTTCTTGGCGAGCGGGGGGCGTTAGCCCCGTGAGAATGCACACTCAGGGGGCTTACGCCCCCCGCTCGCCGGGTAATTTATAGCGCAAGCTTCGCTTAAATGTACCTGTGGGAATGCCCCGATTGCGAGACTCTGTTAACGAAATTCATCGCCTCGCGTCAATTCGCCGGAGGATCATCGGCCGGTGGCGCGATCAACGCCGCGCCGCAGATGTAGCACTCGTCGCCGGTATACCCTTCGAGAAAGCCACCGCAGTCGAAGCAGTAGCCGGGACGGACGCGCGCTTCGAGCATGAGGCGCCGAAGGGTTTGCCGGTAGATGGACCGTTGGTAGACGCTATGAAAGGGGCCGAGTATAAACACCATGAATAACACGAAGAAGAGAATGTACTTGGATCC
This sequence comes from Gemmatales bacterium, assembly GCA_038239465.1. Classification (GTDB taxonomy): domain Bacteria; phylum Planctomycetota; class Planctomycetia; order Gemmatales; family Gemmataceae; genus JBBSES01. The sequence continues at coordinate 6,697 of JBBSES010000037.1, read as the reverse complement.
CCTGACCCATTCTAATCCGTACATCGACCCGATGGTCAATACGAATGAGAGCGCTGGTATCTTCCAACGAAAGTACCAGTGTCGTTCGACCAAATTCAAGGTTTGAGATAAAAGCAAGTCGCGCTGCTCAAGTGGCAGATGCCGCACCGCGGCCGGGGTGAACCAGTCCCACCCGGCCGAGCGCCGGCGTATGAAAGGCGGCATCGGCACGCTCCGTCGTGATGGCGCCGGCCTCGGGCGGGAGCCTTATTCGCCGACGTAGGGCATCAGGCCCATGAAGCGAGCGCGTTTGATGGCGACGCCGACGGCGCGCTGAAAGGCGGCGCAGTTGCCGCTGCGCTTGCGGCTAAAGAGTTTGCCCTGGCTGGTGCAGAGCTTCTTCAACCCCTGCACGTCCTTGTAATCGACGAAGGCCGGCCGCGGGCAGCCTTCCCGGGTGCAGAAACGACAGCGATTCTTGCGCCCGCGTCCGAGCTTCTTCCGAACCATTGGACTCCTCGCGCGTCTTCGACCGAGTTGAGGATGGGGACCATAAACCAAACCGTCAAAATAGCGGCGCGCCGGGGATGTGTCAATGGGGCCGAACGACCGGGGTTTACGTTTCGCGTTCCCCCGTTCGATATACTTCCCTCATGGAAACCCTGACCATCCGCAACGAACACATCACATTGGCGCAGGCGTTGAAAGCCGTCGGCATCGCCGACTCGGGCGGCCAGGCCAAGCACCTGGCGCGCGGCGGCACCGTCCTCGTCAACGGCGAACCGGCCACGCAGCCGGGCAAGAAACTGGTCCCCGGCGATCGCTTCGCCGTCGAGGGAGCCGAGTGGCTGATCGAAAGCACTCCTTCAACTAGCTGACGCCGAGCCATCGGCCGCCAACACGGCGCGCAGGCGGCGCAGCGCCCGCAAGTAGCGCATCGACGCCGCCGCTTCGGTCAAGCCGAGCATGGCGGCGGCTTCCTGAGTCGACAGCTGCTCGAAGTGGCGCATGAGGATGACTTCGCGGTCGTCCTCGGGTAATGAAGCGACGGCGATTTCCAGGCGGCGCTGCAATTCGTGGCGCATGGCCGCGGCGGCGGGCGTCAATTCGTGGTCCACGAATTGCGCCGCCAGCTGCAGCGAGGAAGCGTCGTTGGCCGTCGCGCGCAGCGGTTGCTCGCGGTCGAGGCTGCGCCGCTGGGCCAGGCGATGGCGCCGATGCATGTCGATGACGTGATCCTTGGCGATGTGCCGCAGCCAGAGGTGAAAGGGCATGGCCGGCTGGCGCAGGTAGTCGGCCAGGCGCCGGCTGGCTTCGAGCAACACGTCCTGTACGACGTCGCTGGCATCGACGCGGCCGGCCAGCGCCGGGTCGAGGCGCAGGCCAATCATTCGACGAAGCGGTCCACGTTGTTGCACGAGGAGACGGTCCAGCGCGGCCGCCTCGCCGGCGCCGGCGCGGCGCAGGAGTTCCTCGGTTTCCGGCGAAGGCGATGACATGGACGGTATTATACGGGCGAGCGGGGGGCGTCGGTCCCCCGTGACTTTCTTCCCAAGAAATCCACGGGGGGCCGACGCCCCCCGTGACCTTCTTCCCAAGAAATCCACGGGGGGCTGACGCCCCCCGCTCGCCTTAACTACTGTTCGCGCTCCAGCAGACGCGAAAACAACTCGCGGGTGCGCGCTCGAGTCTGGGCCAGTTCATTGCTGAAATGATCGCGGGCGGTGCCAGCTTCGTTGGCGGCGTAACCGAGACGCCGCGCCAACTTCTCCGCTTCGTCGGCGGCTTCGGGCAAATGGCTCAGCGAGCGATTCTGGACGATGCGCAATTGACTCTCGGCCAAACGGCCAAAATCGTAACTGGCGCGCAGCGTCGCGTAGTCCTCCTCGCTGAGCAACTCCGCGGCGCGCAGCGCTTCCAACCCGTCCCAGGTATTGGGCGTGCGCAACTCCGGGCAAGCGCCGCCATATTTCAGCTGGAATAGCTGTACGAGGAATTCCACGTCGAGGAAGCCGCCGACGCCGCGCTTGAGGTCGCGTTCGCCGCGGCTGGCCTCGATCCGTTCCCGCATGTTCCGTATCTCCTCGACGAAGCGCGGCTGCCATTCGAGTTCGTAGGCGCCGTGTTCGACGGCGGCCGTCACCTCGGCGGCGAAGGCGGGATCGCCGTGGACCACCCGCGCGCGCGTCAGCGATTGCCGTTCCCACAGGTGGGCATGGCCTTCCTCGTAGTAACGGCGAAATTCGGTCAAGGGAATGACCAAACTGCCCGACTTGCCGGTGGGCCGCAGCCGCATGTCTACCTGATAGAGCCGGCCCATTGGCCCCAGCACGCTCGTCATCTTGATGACGCGCTGCGTCAACTCGGTGAAGTAGTGGAAGTTGTCGGTCAGTTCGTAGCGGTCGAAGCGCGTCGAGCCGGGCGGCGGCACGGTGCGGCCATCGCCTTCGTAGACGAGGATCAAATCGAGGTCGCTGTGATAGGCGAGTTCGCGGCCGCCCAGCTTGCCGAGGCCGAGGATCACGTAGCGGCTCGGCTGGCCGACGCGCGGCCCTTCGGAAAGGGTGGGTATGCCGAAGCGCGCCGTCATGGGGATTTCTTGCAGCTGGGCGATCTTGACGAGGATGGTTTCCGCCAGGTCGCTCAGAGCGCCCGTGGTGGCGCGGATGCCGTCCTTGTCGAGGATGTCGCGGACGCCGATGCGCAGCAGTTCCTTGTCCTGGAAGCTGTGGAGAATGGGATCGGGGTCGGCGGCTCCCTTGCACAGGTCGTCGAGTTCGGCCTTGAGTTCGCCGGCCGAGCGCGGCTGATTGAGGACGAGGCTGTCGAGTAACTCGTCGATCATGCCCGGATTGCTGATGAGGATTTCCGACAGGAACTGGCTCCAGGCACACAGGTCCACCGTCAGCTGCAAGCTGGGCGGATTGAAGCTGAATAGCTCCCAGAGGACCGTCTTGGCGCCGAGCGAGGCCGTCACTTTTTCCAGGTTCATCAGGGCCATGTCGGGATCGGGCGTCTCGGCCAAAGCGCGAAGCAGACGCGGGGCGATGCTGGCCAGGAAGTGACGGCAGCGGCGCGTCGAGAGGAAGGGGACCGACTCTTGCCCGAGCAAAGCGAGGTTCTGATACGCCGCCTGGCAATCGCGGAAGGGATAGCGGCCGAGGATCGCCTGCACTGTCTCGGGATCGGGGTTGGTGTCGAGGATCAGGTCGGTTTCCGGCTCGGATTGGCCATCCTCTCCCTCGAAGGTCTGATGCAACAAATGGTCGAGGATCTTGCGATTGAGCGTCGTGCGTTCGCGGTAGTCGGCGAGAAAGGCGGCCAGGGGGTCAGGATCGAGAACCGCGACCGCTGGCGCGTCCGCGCCTCGAGCGGCGAGCGGGGTTGCGTTAGCGCCCCGCGCTCGAAGGCCGCGCGACCCTCGATACCCCATGCGCAGGGCGAGCTTGCGGACCTCGTCGTCGGCTTCGGGCAATTGATGCGTTTGCAGGTCGAAGAGCAGCTGCAAGCGATGCTCGGTCTTGCGCAGGAAGCGATAATCGCCCGCCAGGATGCGGTACTCCTGATCGGTCAGGCAGCCGACTTTCTCCAGGCTCTGCATGGCGAGCAGCGTGTTGCGTTGGCGGACCTCGGGCAGGTCGCCGCCGTTGAGCAATTGGAGGAACTGAATGGTGAACTCGATATCGCGGATGCCGCCGTGGCCCGTCTTGACCTCGCGGCCACTGACGCCGGCTTGCGCCGCCTTCTGCTCGATGCGCCGCTTGAGGACCTTGATCTCGTTAATCTCGGCGAAGCTCAGGTACTTGCGGTAGACGAATGGCTCGATGGCGCGGACGAAGGTAGCACCGAGGTCGGCGTCTCCCGCGACGGGGCGAAGCTTGATGAGGGCTTGCCGTTCCCAGGTGCGGCCGAGCGTGTCGTAGTACGACAGCGTGCTGGCCAGCGAGCGCGCGAGCGGGCCGCGATGGCCCTCGGGCCGCAGCCGCAGATCGACGCGAAAGGCCTGGCCCCGGTCGGTGTGCGCCGATAGCAGGCGAACGACCTCGCCGACGACGCGGCCATAGAATTCGCCATTGTCGATGCTCGACGAGCGGCGGGGACGGGTAGTGCCCTCCTCGTCGTACACGAACATGAGATCGATGTCGCTGCTGTAATTCAACTCCTCGCCGCCGAGCTTGCCGAAGGCGAGGATGGCGCAGCGGGCCGGGTCGCCCGACGGTGTATACGGTTCGCCGAAGCGATTGCCAACGGTGCGCAGGGCGGTCGCCAGAGCCACTTCGAGGGCGGCGTCGGCAACGCGCGACAGGTCGCGGGTGATCTCTTCAAGCGGCCGATCGCGGATGATATCGTTGGTGCCGATGCGCAAGACTTGTCGCTGACGGAAGCGGCGAAAGGCGCGCACGACGGACGAATCCTCGTAGGCGGCCAACACCTCGGCTTGCAGCTGTTCCTGCAACTCGCGCGGGCTGGGACTGCGCCGCAGCGGCACCCGCGGCATGTCGAGATAGTCGGGATTGAGGGCGAGCAAATCGCTGAAATACTGGCTAGTGCTGAGCAGCTGCAGGAGGGTTTCCAGCGGCCGGGCACGGCCTTCGAGGAGGAGAGGAAGCTGCGCGGCACCGGCGGGCTGGGCGAGAAAGCGTTCGAGATTGTTCAGCGCCATGTCCGGATCGGGACAGCGCGGCAGGTAGCGGGCCAGGGGCGGGCACAACTCGCGGAGGCCGGGGATGCCGAGCGCTTCGCCGAGATGCCCAAGGTTGCGCCAACCGCGTTCGGGATCGCGCAGGCCCCATAAATGCAGGAGCGGCTGCGCTTGCTCGAGCGATTCCAGACAATGGCGCAGGTGGTCGAGGTGCATGGAGGGACGCAGTCCAACGGGAGAGGTCCGTGAGTGCAATCCAAGATTCCGCCGTGGCGAGTCCTGGGTTATGGTAGCAGAGAGGAAGGCGCGCCGCGACCCCCGGCTAGCGCGGAGCGCGGAACTCGGAGCGCGGAGCGGGAAATCAATTAGGGAGGAATGGTCATGCCGACGCCGCCAATCTTGGAGCGAGAAACCGCCTTGCCGCCGCTGCGCGAGGGCGATCGCCTCGACCAAAAGACGTTTCACGCGCGCTACGAGGCGATGCCTGGCAAGACGCGGGCTGAACTGGTGGGAGGAGTGGTTTATATGCCGTCGCCCCTTCTGTTGGCTCATGGCGATATTCATGGCGAAGCCATTACCTGGCTGAAAGTCTATAAGAGCCGAACGCCGGGCACGATGGTGGCCGACAACGCGACGGCCATTCTCGGCGACGATAGCGAGCCGCAGCCAGACATCAGCCTGATTATCCTGCCCGAACGCGGCGGCCAAGCGCGCGTCAACGCGGATGGCTATCTCGAGGGCGGGCCGGAATTGGTCGTCGAAGTGGCCCTCAGTTCGGAAGCCTTTGACCTGGGCGAAAAACGCCGGGACTACGAGGCGCACGGCGTCCGCGAATACGTCGTCGTCCTCTTGCGGCGCCAAGAAGTGGTGTGGTTCGTCCGCGGCGACGCTGGCTTCGTGCCTCTGCCTCCCGAAGCCGACGGCATCTTCCGCTCGCCGCTGTTTGGCGGCTTGTGGCTCGATCCGCAAGCATTACTGCAAGCGGACACGGCACGCATACTCGAAGTGTTGTACCAGGGTCTAGCTTCGCCGGCACACGCGGCGTTCGTTGAGCGCGGAGGACGCGAAACGTAAACAAGACATGCGTTAAACCAACGGTAAGTGGACGCGCCGCGCCGGCACGACGGTGCTCTCCTTGGCCCCCACTTGTTCCGTCGTCACCACGGTGCCGAACAGCGTGAACGACGTGGCCTCGTCGATATGCACCCGCACCGTCTGACCCGTGAGCCGTGCGTTGCCGTCGAAGACGACGATGTGGTCGGTCATCGTCCGACCCGTGAGTTGCTTCGGGCCGTTCTCGTGCTTCAGGGCCGCCTTGCTCGGACCTTCCACCAACACTTCAACGGTTTGCCCGATACGGCTCCGATGATCGGCCAGGCTTACGGCGTTTTGCAGGGCGAGCAGGTCGTTGTTGCGCCGCTTCTTGGTTTCCTCGGGCACGTCGTCGGCGTAGAGATCGTCGGCCTTGGTGCCGGGCCGCGTGCTGTACTTGAAGATGAAGCTGTTCTTGAAGCCGCCCGCGCGCACGAGGTCGGCGCTGCGCTGGAATGACTCCTCGCTCTCGCCGCAGAAGCCGACGATGAAATCACTGCTGATGGCCACGCCGGGCACGCGCGCGCGGCAGCGGGCCAGCATGTCGCGGTAGTATTCGACCGTGTACAGCCGCTTCATGCGCTTGAGCATCTCATTGCAGCCCGATTGCACGGGTACATGAAGGTATGAACATACTTTAGGAAGCGAGCGGACGGCGTCGAGCAGGCCGTCGTCCATGTCGCGCGGGAAGTTGGTGATGAACTTGATGCGTTCGAGGCCCGGCGTGTCGTGGATGCGACTCAGCAGGTCGGCGAGGCGTTCGTGCCGGCCGTCGCCGCGCGGGTAGTTGTAACTGTTGACGGTCTGGCCGAGCAGGGTGACTTCCTTGCAGCCCTCGGCGGCCAGCTGGCGGACCTCGGCGGCGATGTGTTCGGGCGGCCGGCTCTGCTCGGGGCCGCGCACGCTCGGCACCACGCAATAGGTGCAGAACTTGTCGCAGCCGATCATGATGCGGACGAAGGCTTGAAAGGGCGTCGGCCGCAT
>JBBSES010000036.1:0-15196 GCA_038239465.1 Gemmatales bacterium | reverse complement strand
CCCACGCTCGCCCTGCGTCGATGCCTTGCTTCCGTTAATGCCGATAGTGCACCGGCAACTCGTAGCCGTGGTTGTAGTGATGATGGTGCCGCGAAATGGTTTCGCAAGCGGGAGCGACCACGACCACGGGAGGCGCGCAGGCGACTACCGGCGGTGCGCAGGGCACCACTTCCGGCACCCAGACGCGCTCCACGATCACGACATTGCGGCCACAGATCGGGTTCCAGCGAAGCGTGGGCCGCTGCACCCAGGCCGCGTCCGCCGAGGTGCTGCCCACCAGTAAAGCCAGCGCCGCCATGCCGAATAATAGGCTCTTCACGTTCGTCCTCCTCTCGGGTTTCCGGATGCGGAGGGGTCGTCCATCCGCCGCGAAAGGGACGCTCGCCGCGCCGAATACTTGCGCGCCCAAAACAGGCCGCGCCGTCGCCTTCCGGCTCGCGGTATAATGGATAAGAGTGAGAAACCAAGCCCGAGGAGAGTCGCCGTGTCCCGATCCCTGTCGCGCTGGCAAGCGGTCCTTCTGGGCCTCGTCGTGTTGACTTCCCTGGGATTGGGCGCCTTTGGCCTCTTCGCCGTCGGCAATCGGCAATGGCTGTGGGCCGACACCTTCCACATCCAGGCCGGCTTTCGCCAGGTGCGCGGCGTCGAGGTCGGCACTCGCGTTCGCGTCAAGGGAATGGATGCCGGCGAGGTCGTGGCCGTGCAAGTGCCCGCCACTCCCGACGCCGACGTGTTGCTTCGCTTGCGCATCGACGGCAAGCTGCGCCATCTAATCCGCGCCGACGCTTCGGCGCAAATCATCGGCGAGGGCATGATCGGCGGCAAAGTCGTCGAAGTCTCCCCCGGCAGCGCCGCCGCCCCTCCGGTCGCCGACAACGCCACCGTGGCCAGCAAGCCCGCCGCCGAGTTGTCCGACTTGATGGCGCAGGTGGATGGCGCCATCAGAGACCTGCGCGGCGGCCAGGGAACCCTGGGCAAGCTGGCCACCGACGACAAGCTCTATCACGCGCTGCTGCAGCTCGCCGACCGCGGGCAAAACACGTTGACCTCCATCCAGCAAGACGCCGACGCCCTGAAGGACATGCCGCTCGTCCGCAATTACGTCAAGGACGCGCACAAACTCTTGGTGCGGCCCGACTGCGAACGCAATCGGCAATGGTTCGTGGAAGGCGATCTCTTCGAGCCAGGCGGCGCCGTCCTCACTGCGCGCGGCCGGCAGGAACTCGACAAGCTGGTGCCCTGGCTCGAAGGACTCAAGCACAAGAATTCCGAGGTCGTCATCGCCTCCTATGGCGACGCGACGTTGGAGCCGCGCGTCTCGTTGACGCTCACCCAAAAACAGAGCGACGCCGTGTGCGCCTATTTGAAGGACAATCACGCGGTGCAAAAGATGGGTTGGTTCTCCCGACGCAAGGTCACGCCCATCGGTCTCGGCGTCGCGGCGCCGCCCGCCCCGGACAAGGAGAAACTGCCTACCCCGCGTGTCGAGGTGTTGGTGTTCGTGCCGCAGGGATAAGTAGTCCAAAGTCCAAGGTCCAAAGTCCAAAGTCAAATGCGACACACGCATCTTTCGGCTTTGGACTTAGGACTTAGGACTTTGGACTTTGGACCATCCGATGAACGTCCGCGAGTCGCTCCTGTATCACTTCTGCCGGCTGCAGCTGCCGCGGGTGTCGCTAACTTCGGAGGCGTTCGCGCGCCATTTGCGCCGCGCCTTCGCTCTCGTTGGCGCCAAGGCCGAGATTTCGTGGGATCGCTTTCTCGACGACTTCTATCCCGTCGATTGGTATTTGGCGTCGGCCTGTCTCGAAGGGGACGGCTACGCCTGGGAGGCGCTGTTCGCCGCCCGGACCAGCCGGGCCGATTGCCTGCTGATCGACGCCCTCCGTGCCCGCGCCGTGCGCCTGTATCCGCGCGACGAGGAAAAGCAGGAGAGCGCCGTCAGCGAGTTCTGGAGCCATCTGTTGGTGGCGGATCGCGCCGGTTCGCTGGCGACGCTGGCACGCTACGACGGCTTGCGGCCGCTGGTGCCCTGGCTCATTCGCGTCTTTCAAAACTGGCACATCTCGCGTTTGCGGCACCACGACGCCCAGGCGTTGACCGAAGACGACGTCGTCAGCCCCTTGCCCGCCGAAGCCGACGGCCGCTGGCACGAGGCCTTTTGCCTCGCCGCCCGCGACTGGCTGGGCCACCTCGGCGAAAGCGAATTGCTCATCCTCGGGCTGCGCATGCGCTACTGCCTGAGCCAGCGCGAAGTCGCGCACAAACTTGGCGTCCACGAAGGCACCATTTCGCGGCAGACCACTCAGCTGCGCGACCGCTGTTTGGAGACCATCGGCAAGAAGCTGCTTGCCGGCGGCTGGACCGGCGAGGATTTGTCGGGCTACGTCCTCAACGAGATGGGGCATTTGCTCCGCGACGAGCCGCGTCTCTCCGCGGATCACCTGGCGGGATTGCTGGCGGCGCGTGGGCGCGCTTGACGCCGTTCCGTTTACGTTTCGCGTCCTACTCCCCACGGGCCATTCCTCTATAATGACCGCTTACTCGTCCCGGCCATGAGGACCGCCTCTTGGGCAACGCATCACGAACCTCGATCAACGGGCTTCGCATGCCGGCTGAATCGCTCGACGCGCCGTTGCCCGAGATCGTCGGCGAGAGCCGGCCCATGCGCGAGGTCTACCACCTGACGCGCCTGGTCGCTCCGACGCGCGCCAGCGTGTTGATCGTCGGCGAGACCGGCACGGGCAAGGAACTCATCGCCCGCGCCACGCATCGCCTCAGTCCGCGCGCGGACGGGCCATACGTCCGCGTCAACTGTGGCGCTCTCAGCGAAAGTTTGCTGGAAAGCGAATTGTTTGGCCACGTCAAAGGGGCGTTCACGGGGGCGCTGGACAATAAGACCGGCCGCTTCGAGGCGGCGCACGGCGGCACCATCTTCCTGGACGAAATCTCGTCCATGAGCTTCAAGCTGCAAGTCAAGCTCTTGCGCGTCCTCCAAGAGAATGAGTTCGAGCGCGTCGGCGAAAGCCGCACCATTCGCGTCGATACCCGCGTGGTGGCCGCCACGAATCAAGCGCTGGAAGACGAGATCGAGGCCGGCCGCTTCCGCGACGACCTGTACTATCGCTTGAACGTAGTGCCCATCCACCTGCCGCCGCTGCGCGAACGGCGCGACGACATTCCGCTGCTGGCGAAGTTCTTCCTGGGCCGCTACAGCGAGGAAAACAAACGCGACGCGCCGCCGTTGCCGTCCGAGGTCTTGCGCGTGTTGATGTCGCACGATTGGCCGGGCAACGTCCGCGAGTTGGAGAACGCCATCGAGCGCATGGTGGTGCTGTCGAACGGCCACCCGTTGACGCCCGACATGCTCGCGCCGCCCGGCCGTAACGAGCGTCGCCTGCGCCCCGCCAAGACGCGCGGCACCGACTTGCAGAGCCTCATCCAAAACCTGGTGCGCGTCGGCATCCAGTCGTTGCCAGCCGAGGAAGGCAAACTCCACGACCGGCTGGTCAAAGGCGTCGAGCGCGAGTTGATCGAACAAGTTCTACAGCTCTGCGACCACGTACAGGTCAAAGCGGCGTCGCGCCTGGGCATCAACCGCAACACGCTCCACAAGAAGTTGAGCGAATACGCCCTCCCCGGCGGCGGCGAGGGGGCGGAAGGCATGACTTCGAGCTAATCCGCGACTTGCCGTTTCGCGCCCGTTCAATCTTCTTCGTCGGCCTCGTCTCCCTCGACCACGTGCGTGATCGTGATGCCCAACTCGCGCAGTTTTTTGCGGAGCCGGCCCCGGCTGACGCCGAGAATGCGGGCGGCTTGCAGTTGATTGCCGTCGGTGTGTTGCAGCACGCGGCCGAACAACGCCTTCTCGACCTGCTGTTGCACCTCCTCGTACAAATTGAGCGTCCCCGCCGCGAGCCGATCCTCGATGAATTGCGGCGACACCAGCGGCGCGGAGGGGTCCGTCGGTTGCGGAGGCCGGGCCACGCGGCGCAGGTCCTCGGGTAGAAAATCGGGGAGCAGCGTTTGCCCCGTCGCCTGCAAGAGTGCCTGCTTAAGGATGCTCTGCAATTCGCGGGCGTTTCCCGGCCACGGGTAGCGCCGCAACAGGGCCATCGCCTCGGGCGCGACCTGCGCCACCTGTTTGCCCAGTTCGCGGTTGTAGCGCCCCAGGAAGTGATTCACCAGAAGGGGCACGTCGTCGCCGCGCTGGCGCAGAGGCGGCAGCAAGATGCTGAAGACGCGCAAGCGGTAAAACAGGTCGAGGCGAAAGCGGCCCTGGTTGACGCGCGTTTCCAAGTCCTGATTCGTTGCTGCCAACAAACGAACGTCGCAGCGCACCGTCTCGTTGCCGCCGAGGCGCTCGAACGACTGATCCTGCAAGACGCGCAGCACTTTGCTTTGGGTGAGCAGCGGCATGTCGCCGATTTCGTCGAGGAAGAGGGTGCCGCCGTGGCACTGCTCGAACTTGCCGATGCGCCGGCGTTCGGCGCCGGTGAAGGCGCCTTTCTCGTGGCCGAACAATTCGCTTTCGAGCAACGTCTCGGGGATGGCCGCGCAGTTGATGGCCAAAAACGGCGCCGCGGCGCGCCGGCTGTGCTGATAGACGGCGCGGGCGACCAGTTCTTTGCCGGTGCCGCTTTCGCCGGTGATGAGGACCGTCACGTCCTGTCCGGCCACGCGGCCAATGCCTTTGTAGACCGCCTGCATCGCCGGGCACTTGCCGATGATCGCGTCGGCGCGGTCGTCCACCGGCCCGGCGTCGGGCAACACCGCTGGCACCTGCGCCAGACGGCCGATTTCCAGGGCGCGTTCGACGGTCTGCTTCAGCTGCGCCGCTTCGACCGGCTTGAAGAGATAATCGTAAGCGCCGAGCTTCATGGCCTCGATGGCGGTGTCGGCGGCGCCCGTGGCGGTGATGAAGATCACCAGCTGCCGAGCGTCCAGGTCGCGCAGGTGGCGAAACACCTCCAGCCCCGTCATGTCGGGCAGGCCGATGTCGAGCAGAACCAGGTCGGGCCAGCGCGCGCGTGCCAGCTCGAGACCCTGGCTCGCCGTGCGGGCCACGATCAGGTCCAGCGGCTGGCCGCGGAACGTGGACCGCAAGACGGCCAGCAAGATATCGGGTTCATCGTCCACGACCAACAGACACGGCATCGGGGGCGCTCCGAGAGATCTTTCGACAACCTATACTACTATTTGTGTCACATTGGGCGACCGGCGGCAACGGCGCCCCGGGAACGCCGACCGCGATTCGAGGCCGACCCTTCATGAAGTACTCCTTCCGTCATTGGTTCACCTCTCTGGAAGCGCGGTTGTGCCTATTGCTGCTGCTCATTGACGCGGTCGCCTTCGCGCTGGTCGTCGCCGTCGCGCCCGAGGTGGCGCTGACGACCTTGACGCCCTTTCTCATCGCCCCGCTGTTGCAGGCCATCCTCGCCTATTGGTTCCTCGCGCGTTTCGTGCGCCGCCCGCTCGCCCAGTTGACTTCGGTGTTGGATCGGGCCGCCGATGGAGAAACGGTCACGTCGGTGCCGGTGATGGTCAACGGCGAGATCGGCCGATTGGCTCAGGCCATCAATCTCACGCTGCGCGTGCTGTCCGACAGCGAGACGCAGGTGCGTCTCGTGCTGGAAGCGGCGGGGGACGGCATCCTGACGTTCGACGAGGCGGGCGAAATCCGTTCCGTCAACCGGGCGGCGGCGCGGATGTTCGGGTACATCGCCGCCGAGATGATCGGCCGGCCCTTGCGGGAATTCGTCCCCCTGGCGGAAAGCGATGAAGTGGCGGTGCAGGCGCTCAAGGGCAGCGCCGAGGTGCGGCTGATCGGCCAACAGCGCCAGGCGGAAGGCCGGCGCAAGGACGCCCGCACGTTTCCGATCGAGGCCGCCGTCAGCCGCTTTCGACTCGGGGGCCGTCCCATTTCCGTGGCCGTCGTTCACGACGTCAGCCAGCGGCGCCGCGCCGAGGAGGCGTTGCGTTTGCAAGCCCTGACCTTCGCCAACATGTCCGATAGCGTGGTGCTGACCGACCTGGATGGCCGGGTCATCGACTTCAACCCCGCCGCGGAAAAAATGTTCGGCTATGCGCGCACGGAAGTGGTCGGCCAGTGCGCCAGCCGGCTGCATGGGGCGGGCGACTCCGGCGGTCTGACGAGTACGCGGGTACTTCATCGGCTTCGAGTCGATGGCCGCTACGTCACCGAGATGGCGTTCCAACGCAAGGATGGCGGAGAGGGGTTGTGCGAGATGACCGTCGTGCCGCTGCAGGACGAGAGCGGCAAGCGATTGGCCACCCTGCGCGTCGGCCGCGACGTGACTGAGCGCCGCCGTCAGGAACGCCGCGCGGCCGCCGAACAGGCCGTGACGCGCATCCTGGCCGACGCCGCCACGGTGTCGGAAGCGGCCAGTCGCCTGCTGCCGGCCCTCGGCGAAGCGCTCGGCTTCGAGGTCGGCAACTGGTGGGCCGTCGATACCGCCGACCGAGGCCTAAGCCACGTCGAGGGCTGGCAGCGGCCGCGCGCCGGACTGGAAGAATTTATCGGCGCCAGTCGGGCCTTGACGTGCGAGCGCGGCGTCGGTCTGACGGGCAAGGTCTGGGAGCAGCGCCGGCCTATCTGGCTCGCCGATCCGACCGGCGACGCGACGTTCCCCCGACGGAAGGCGGCAACCGCGGCGGAACTGCGTTGCGGCTTCGCGTTTCCGGTGCAGCTGGGCGAGGCCTTTCACGGCGTCTTCGACTTCTTCAGCCAGCATCGGCAGGCGCCCGACTCCGCGCTCCTGGAAGTCCTCGCCGACGCGGGCAGCCAGTTCGGCCAGTTCATCGAACGCAAGCGTGCCGAGCAACGGGTGCGCCTGCTGGAGTCGGCCGTCGTCCACGCCCAGGATCCCGTCCTCATCACCGAGGCCGAACCGTTCGACGAGCCGGGACCGCGCATCGTCTACGCCAACGACGCCTTCTACCGAATGACCGGCTACGCGCCCGAAGAGGTCATAGGCCGGTCGCCGCGCTTGTTGCAAGGGCCGCGCACCGACCGGGCCACCCTCGACCAACTCCGCGAGGCGTTGCGCACCTGGCAGCCGATCCGCGTCGAACTCATCAACTATCGCAAGGACGGCAGCGAATTCTGGATCGAAATGAACATCGTGCCCGTGATGGACGAAACCGGCTGGTTCACGCACTGGGTTTCGGTGCAACGCGACACCACGGAGCGCAAACGCATCGAGGAAGCGCTGCGTCAGAGCGAGGCGTGTTTTCGCTCGCTGGCGACCCTGGCGCCGATCGGCATCTTTCTCGCGGACGTCGAGGGGAACTGCGTCTTCAACAACGAAAGCTGGTCGGCGCTGAGCGGCTACCCGGCGGAGGCCATGCGCGGCCAGAGTTGGTCCCTGGCGGTCCACCCCGACGAAATCCCGAGAATGGAGGAAGCCTGGCGCCGCGCCGAAGCGGCCGGCACTGAGATGCACGTCGAGGCACGCCATCGCCGGCCAAACGGTCAGATCGTCTGGGGCGACATCAGCGCCATCGCCCTGCGCGACGCCGCCGGCACGATCACCGGCTACCTGGGCACCGTCAGCGACATCACCGAACGCAAGCGCTTCGAGAAGGCGCTCGAGGAAAGCGAATCGCGCTACCGTCTGCTCGCCGACGCCATGGAAGACTGGATCAGCCTCACGGCGCCGGACGGCCGCGACCTCTACGTCAGCCCGTCGTTCTTCCGGCTGACCGGCTGGACTCCCGACGACGGCGTCGCGGCGCACGTTCATCCCGAGGACCGGCCCACCGTCGAGCAGGCTCATCGCGTCAACTTGGGGGGCGAATCGACGCGCGTCGAGTGGCGGTGCGGCCGCAAGGACGGCTCGTTCTTCTGGGTCGAAACGATGGCCAATCCCGTCGTCGAAGCGGACGGCCGCGTGAGCCGCATCGCCCGCTGCTCGCGCGACGTCAGCGCGCGCAAGCGCGTCGAGGAAGAATGGGTCAAGCTGGTCGCGCTGGTCGAGAATAGCACCGACTTCATGAGTGTCGCCGCCCTGGACGGCGAAGTACTCTACGTCAATCCGGCCGGGCGCCAGCTAGTGGGATTGGACGACGCCACGACGCCGGTGCCGCGATGCGTGAGCGACTACCACCCGCCGGAATTCGTGCCTTTCATACTGGAAAAAGTGCGGCCCGCGGTCGCCGCCGACGGCCGCTGGGAAGGCGAAACGCTGGTCCGGGACTTCCACGGCGGCGACGCCATCGATGTCTACCAGAGCGTCTTCACCATCCGCGATAGGCGCACCGGTCAGCCGCTCTGGTTCGCCACGGTGGCCTACGACATCCGCGACGCCAAGCGCGCCCAGGCGGAATTGCGCCGCCAGCACGAGGAAATGCGCGCCGCCAAGGAAAGCGCGGAGGCCGCCAACCGCGCCAAGAGCGCCTTCCTCGCCAACGTCAGCCACGAAATTCGCACGCCCATGAACGGCGTCCTCGGCATGACCGAACTGCTGCTGGACACCGGACTCACCGACGAACAGCGCGACTACCTGGGCCTCATGCGCTCGTCGGCCGACACCCTGCTGACGCTCATCAACGACCTCCTCGACTTCTCCAAGATCGAGGCCGGCAAACTCCTCCTCGAACGCCGTCCCTTCGCGGTCGCCGCCCTGCTCGACGAGACGCTCGAACCGCTCCGATCCCGTGCCCAGGCCAAGCATTTGACGCTAACCTGTCGGGTCGCCGCCGACGTGCCGCCCTACCTGGTCGGCGATCCCGTCCGTCTCCGGCAAATCCTCGTCAACCTGGCGGGCAACGCCGTCAAGTTCACCGAGCACGGCGAGGTGGTCGTCGCCGTGCGGGATGGCGGGAAGACAGGGAGGCAAGGAGACAGGGAGATAGGGAGACAGGGCGACGGGGGGCCAGGGGAACACGATTGTCTTTTGGTGTTCGAGGTGCGTGACACGGGCATCGGCATCCCGGACGACAAGCGCGAAGCCGTCTTTCGGCCCTTCGAACAGGTCGATCCCTCGACGACGCGGCACTACGGCGGCACCGGGCTGGGATTGGCCATCGTCGCGCGGCTCACCGAACTGATGGGCGGGGCGGTATGGCTCGATAGCCAGCCCGACCGGGGCAGCACGTTTTCCTTCAGCGCCCGCTTCGGGGTGGCGCCTGCGGTTCCTGCGGAGCGAAAATTGCCCGCCCTCGCGGCGCCGGGGGCGAGAGTTCCCCGGCGTATCCTGCTGGTCGAGGACAACGAGATTAACCAGACGATCGCCTTGGGACTGCTGCGCAAGCGCGGCGACGAAGTGGCCGTCGCCGCCACGGGCGCGGCCGCGCTCAGCGCCATCGAAAAATCGACATATGATGTAGTGTTGATGGACGTGCAGATGCCCGGCATGGACGGCTTCGAGACGACGGCGCGCATCCGGGCGCGCGAACGCGGCACGGGCCGGCGCCTAACGATCGTCGCCATGACCGCCTACGCCATGAAGGGCGACCGCGAGCGCTGCCTGGAAGCGGGCATGGACGATTACCTCGCCAAGCCGATCCGCGCCGACCGCCTCTACGACATCGTCGATCGCGCGGCCTCCAACGAAGTGCCCGCTTTCGACCGCGCCGCCCTTCTCGCGGCCCTGGGCGGCGACGCCGATTTAGCGCGCGAGGTGGCTCGGCTCTTCCTCGACCGCGGCCCCGTCTTGCTGGCGGAAATCGGCGCCGCCGTCGCCCGCGCCGACGCTCCGGGTTTGTCGCGCGCCGCCCATACCTTCAAGGGCGTCGTCGCCTATCTGTCCGCCGAGGCCGCCGAAACCGCGGAGACGCTGGAGGCCATGGGCCAGGGCGGCGACGTGGCCGGCGCCGCAAGCGTCCAGCGCGCCCTGGACGACAACGTCCGCCGTTTGCGGCCCGCGCTCGAACGCCTGGTGGCATCGCCGTGAGGTCCTATTCATGCGTGTCGTTTCCCTGATCGCCAGCGCCACCGAAATCGTCTGCGCCCTCGGCGGCGAGTCGTCGCTCGTCGGCCGGTCGCACGAGTGCGACTATCCCCTTTCGATCCAAAGCCTTCCCGTTTGCACCGCGCCGAAGTTCGACGTGAGCGGCAGCAGCGCCGACATCGATCGGCGCGTCAAGGAAGCGTTGCGCGATTCGCTGTCGGTGTATCACGTGGATGAAGCGCGCTTGCGCGATTTGGCCCCGGACGTCATCGTCACGCAAGCACAATGCGACGTCTGCGCCGTTAGCTTAAAGGACGTGGAGCGCGCGGTCGGCGGCTGGCTGGAATCGCGGCCACGGGTGGTGTCGCTGGCGCCGAACGCGCTGGCCGACATCTGGGAAGACATTCGCGCCGTGGCCTCCGCCCTGGAAGTGACGCCGCGCGGCGAGCAATTGATCGACGAACTGCGTCGGCGCATGGCCGCCGTGGAAGAACGCGCGCGGGCGCGGCCGCATCGGCCCACGGTCGCCTGCATCGAATGGATGGAACCCCTGATGGCCGCTGGCAACTGGATGCCGGAACTCGTCGGCATGGCGGGAGGAATCAACCTCTTCGGCGAAGCCGGCAAACATGCCCCGTGGATGACCTGGGAGCAACTCCGCGCCGCCGATCCCGAGGTCATCGTCCTCATGCCCTGCGGTTGGGATATCGAACGGACGCGCCAAGACCTGCCGGCGCTGACGGGCCGCGCGGGATGGCACGAACTGAGCGCCGCGCGTTTAGGCCGCGTCTATCTGACGGACGGCAATCAGTACTTCAACCGCCCCGGCCCGCGGCTGGCCCAATCGCTGGAAATCCTGGCGGCGGCGTTGCACCCGGAGGCATTTTCCGTATCCGCCGGCCTGGAACGCATCGTTTAGCGACCCTGCTACATTCTCGTTCCCAACCTCCGGCCTCCGGCCTCGGAACGGAAACCGCGTTCGCGGTCCACCTTTGGGCGTGCGTCCGTGAGTCTTGACGCCCTTCGCGCCTGTGGTATCCTACCAGGTGCCCCCGGGCCAATCCGTGCGTGGAAGCCCGTCCGCACCCATCTGCCGTCCACGGTGCCGTCCTCCAGGAATTCCCCATGGCCGATAGCGACCCCACGGTATTGCCGTCCCTCAGTCCCGAGCAACGCCGTGCCGCCGCCGGGCAGTTCGAGCGGGCCAACCAGGTCATCGCGTCCGGCAATCACGACTACGGCATTCAACTGCTGCTCAATTGCTGCAAGATCGACCCGGCCAGCCTCGTCTATCGACAGACGCTGCGCCGCACCGAGAAGGCGAAGTACAAGAACAACCTGCGCGGCAGTCGATTGGCCTTGTTGAGCACGTCGGCCGCGAAGGCGAAACTCAAGCTCGCCAAGCGCGGCCGGAACTATCTCAAAGTGTTGGAACATGGCGAGGAAGTGCTGACCGGCAACCCCTGGGACGTGGGCACGCAGTTGGACATGGCCGAGGCCGCCGACGCCGTCGGCCTGCTCGACATGGCCATTTGGATTCTGGAACAGGCCCGGCAAAAAGACCCAAACCTGGCGCCGCTGAATCGCTCGCTGGCACGGCTGTACGAGAAGCGCGGCAGCTTCACGCAGGGAATCGCCCTGTGGCTGCTCGTGAAGAAGGCCGACCCGAGCGACGTGGAAGCCAATCACAAGGCCAAGGACCTGTCGGCCTCCGAAACCATCGTCCGCGGCAACTACGAGGAAGGCCTCGGCGGCGATTCGCTGGCCGGCAAGGTCGCCGCCGCCGGCGACGAGGCCGCCGGGCCGGACGACCGCCTGGGCCGCGAGGCGCGGATTATCGAGGCGCGCATTCATGCGAACCCTACCCACCCCAGTGGTTATATTCAATTGGCAGGCCTCTTTCGCCGCGAACGCCGTTTGGACCAAGCCCGCGAGGCGTTGCAAAAAGGGATCGACGCCACGGGCAACCACCACCAGCTGACGTTCGAGTTGGCCGAGTTGGAATTGGAACCACTCCGCAACGACCTCGCCCTCACCGACGACAGGATCAAGCAAGCGCCCGACGATCCTGAGTTGCGGCGCATCCGCCAGGGCTTGTCGAAGGAGATCAACACGCGCGAACTGGAGTTGTTTCGGCTCAAGGCCGACCGCTTCCCGACCGAGATGGGGCACCATCTCGAACTCGGCATCCGTCTCATGCGTCTGGGCCAGGTGGACGAGGCGATCAAGGAACTGCAGACGGCGCGCTCCGATAGCCGTATCCAGTGGCGTGCCGTGTGGTATCTGGGCCATTGCTTCAAGACGCGCAACAACTGGCGCCTCGCCAAGCGTAATTTCGAGGAAGCCCTGCAGCAGTTGCCGCCCGCCGAGGAGGGGACGCGCAAGGAGATTCTCTATCAGCTGGCACAGGGCAGCGCCGACGCGGGCGACCTGGCGGCCGCTGTGGAACTGGGCCACGAGTTGGCGAACCTCGACTTCGGCTTCCGCGACATCGGCCGCCGGCTCGACGAATGGCAGGAGCGCTTGCAGCAGGCGTAAGGCAACTTGTGCCCAAGCGATTTTCGCGTATAGTGACCGTTTCGACAAGGATACCTCGATCTCGATTGCCGACAGGACGAAGTCATGCCGCATACTCCCAGCGCCAAGAAGCATGTCCGCCAAACCGAGAAGCGCCGCCTGGCCAATCGGGCCGTCAAGCACACCCTCAAGACGCACATCAAGCGCGTGCTGACCGCCGCCGAGGCCAACGACCTGGCCAAGCTCAAGGAAGAAGTCGTCCTCGCCGGCAAGAAGCTGGACAAGGCCGCCGCCAAGCGCGTGATTCACCAGAACCTTGCCGCGCGCAAGAAGTCCCAGCTGGCCCGGCTGCTCAACGCCAAGGAAGCGGCGGCCAAGACCGCGAAGTGACCGATTCCGTCCCACCGACCCGATCTCCTTGCTTTCCTCGCCAGGCCGGCTACCCATGAATAGCGAGGGACAACGCCGTCTCTCGGGGGGAGTGGTTCGTTGCCTCGAACCATAGACCCCACCACCCGGACTGGCACGGAACGCATTGGTGCCTACGATCGCGGAACCGGACATCATGCGCTGGCCCATCGGAAGAGCCGCGAGCGTTTGCTTCGGGCTGGCGCTCGCGCTGCTCCTCGTCGATGCCTGGCTCTCCTATCGCAACGTTCGCCAGCTGAACGACAACGCCGTCAGGGTCGCGCATACCCACGAGGTCGTTCACGGCCTCGATGAGACCCTATCGCTGCTCAAAGACGCCGAGACGGGGCAGCGCGGCTTCCTCATCACCGGCCACGTCAAATATCTCGAACCCTACGACGCCGCTACCGGCGCTATCGAGCGACAAGTCCTCAAAATCAAGCAATTAACCGCCGACAACGCTCGGCAACAGGAACGCATCGCCGCCCTCGAAACGGGGATCGCCGCCAAGCTGGCCGAGTTGGAGCAAACCATCGTCTTGCGCCGCGACAAGGGATTCGAGAGCGCCCGCGAAGTGGTGCTGACGGACCGCGGCAAGCAGGAAATGGACAACCTGCGCGCCCTCGTCGCCGTCATGCTCGCCGACGAGCGTCAGCTGCTGGAGCAGCGCGAGGCCGATTCCGCCCTGAGCTATCGGATAGCCGTGGCGGCGGGCGTCATCGCGGCGCTGGTCGGGATCGTCCTCCTGGCGACCACCATCGCCCTTCTTCATCGCAACCTCAAAGCGCGCGAACGGGCCGCCGCCATCATCCATCGGGAGAAGCAGCGTTTCTCCACCACCCTCGCCAGCATCGGCGACGCCGTAATCGTCACCGACGAGAAGGCGCGCGTGGCGTTCATGAACAAGGTGGCTAAGGACCTCACCGGCTGGAAGGAAGACGGGCTGGGCCGGGACCTGAGCGACATCTTCCACATCGTCAACGAGACGACCCGCACGGAAGTCGAAAGCCCGGTCGCCAAGGTGCTGCGCGAGGGGATCGTCGTCGGCCTGGCCAACCATACCGTCCTGATCGACCGCGCCGGCAACGACTTGCCCATCGACGACAGCGGCGCCCCGCTGCGCGACGAGGAAGGGACGATCACCGGCGTCGTCCTGGTGTTCCGCGACATCAGCGAGCGGCGTCGCAACGAGCGTGCCCTCGAACGGAGCCAGCAACGACTGGTGTTGGCCCAGCAAGCGGCGCGCATCGGCTCCTTCGAGTGGAACATGCGCACCGGCGTGAACTATTGGTCGCCGGAGTTGGAAGCGCTCTATGGACTGTCGGCGGGCGAATTCGAAGAGACCTACGAAGGGTGGTCCCGGCGCCTCCACCCCGCGGACAGGGAACGGGCCGAAAGCGACCTGCGACAGGCCATCAAGGAAAGCGGCGACTTCCTCAGCGAATTTCGCGTGATCTGGCCCGATGGCAGCATCCACTGGCTGGGCGGACGCGCCAAGGTCGTGTGCGCCGGGGACGGCACGCCGGAACGCATGATCGGCGTCAACCTCGACATCGACCGACGCAAGCAGGCCGAGGAAGGATTGCGCGAGGCACAGCAGCAAAAGTCCGACTCATTGGCCCTGCTGGAAAACCTCCTGACGAACGTGCCGATCGGTCTGGCGCTTTTCGATAAGGAATTGCGATACTTGCGCCTCAATCCGGCGCTGGCCGAGATCAACGGCGTGCCGCTTGAAGCGCACCTGGGAAAGACCATCCACGACGTCTTGCCCGCCATGCCGGACGACGTACTCGCCCTGTTCCGCGGCGTCGTGGAGACGGGCCGGGCCGGTGAAACGCGCGAAGTCGCCGGTGAAACGCCGAAGGAACCGGGCCGGCGCCGCTACTGGCTGGCCGACACGTTTCCCCTGCGCTACGACGACGGCCAAGTCTTCGGCGTCGGCTGCGCGGTCACGGAAATCACCGAGCGCAAGGAGGCCGAGGAAGCGCTGCGCCTGGCCGACCGCCGCAAGGACGAATTCCTCGCCATGCTCGCCCACGAATTGCGCAATCCGCTCGCTCCGGTAAAAAATGGCCTGGCTATCCTAAAGTTAAACCAGACAGCGAGCCTCGACGCCCGCCAGGTCATCGACATGATGGAGCGGCAGGTTCGGCAAATCGTCCGCCTCGTCGATGACCTGCTCGACATCTCGCGCATCACCCGAGGGAAGATCAAGCTGCAACGCGAACCTCTCAACGTGGGCGCCTTCGTCGCCGCCGCCGTCGAAGCCAGCCGGCCTTTCGTCGAGACGCGGCGCCACGACCTCAAGGTCGAGGTGCCGGTCGAACCGCTGGCCGTGCGCGGCGACATGGCGCGTT
>JBBSES010000035.1:0-15237 GCA_038239465.1 Gemmatales bacterium | reverse complement strand
CTATTTTCACTTCCCCGCCGTGATCGCCAGCAATGCGTCGCTGACGGCCTTGCGCACCGATTCATCCGAGTCGTTCAAGAATCGCTCCAGTTCGGGGATAGCGGACTTGGCCGCGGCCCCGAACTGCCCGAGCGCCTCGGCGGCGGCGCGGCGGACGCGCTCGTCGCCCGCGCTCAGCGCCTCGGTGAGTTGCGGCACCGCGGAAGTCGCCTCCTTGCCGATGCCCTGCAGCGCGTGGATGGCGGCGATGCGCTGGTCGGAGTCGCCGGTGACGGCGGCCTTGGCGAGGTCGGGAATCGCGGCGTTGGCCCGGCTGCCGTAGCTGCCCAGCGTGGTCATCGACGCCAGGCGAACGTCGAGGTCGATGTCGCACGTTAGCCGCGCCAGCAGGGGCACCGTCAACGGCGTGTCGATGGGACCCACCTTGAGTAGCACGCGCGCCGCCGCCCAGCGGACGAACAGGCTACGGTCTTGCAGGCCGCGGGCGACCACCGGCACCACGGAAGAAGCATCCGGGCCGAGCGGCTCCAGGGCGTCGAGGGCGGCGATGCGCACGCGGACGTTCGGGTCGCCCAGGCGTGCCGCGAGTAGCGGCGCGTCGGCGAGCAGGCCGGCCTTGAGCGGATCGTCGGTCAGGTTGTCGGCCGGCTTTTTCGGTTCGGCATCCTTGTCTTGAACCGCTGACACCAGGCGGATCGGTGAGGTCGAGCGGAGCCGCGCCGCGCCGCCCTCGGGTTCCGCCGTCGATCCCGCGCCGGGCACGCTGGCGGCCTTGCGCTGCATGCGTTGCCGGGCGAAGCCCATGTCCTCCAGCGCCTGCGCTGCCAGGAAGCGGATATCCGTCTCGGGGTCGGAGAGGGCGTGGCCCAACCCTGCGGCCTGGGCGTTCAGGGCACGCGCCAACGGCAGCAACACCCTTCGCTCTTGCTCGACCTGTTCGCGGTAACCGCGGATTTCGGTGAGTTCGTCCTTGGTCGGCTTGCGCCCGGCCGGCGGGAAGGTCTGCGACGCGGGCGGGTCAGGCGTCAGATCGCCGAGGATGCTGGCCGCCAGCTGCAGACCATCGATGCTATGCCGGCGGACGCGGTAGTTCGGGTCGGGCAGGCCGCGGCCCAGTTCGGGAACGACGGCGGTGGCGATTTGCGCCGCATCCTCGCGGGTGTAGGCGACGGTATCCGCCTTGCCTTTGGAAAGCTGAACGACGGTGCGCAGCATCCATTCGAGGCCGTCGCTGGCAGCCCGGCGGTCCTGCTCGGTCCCGCGGGCGATCAAGGCGCCCAGGGCCGGGGCGGCGATTTTTGGGTCGGCGTTAATCTTGCCCAGCGCCCGAGCGGCGGCGTCGCGGACGGCTTGATTGTCGCTCTTCAGCTGAGCGACGAGGTCGGGCGCCAAATCGCGGGCCAAGCCCGTCTTGGTGCCGGTGGCGCGGACGTTGACGCCCATCTCGGCGACCTGGGCGATGGCGGCCAGCTTCGCCGGGGTGCCGCCGCGTTCGAGGATAGCGCGCAGGCCATCGACCAGGCGTTTGGCCAACGCCTCGCGGAGCGGCCGGTCGATGGCGCCGATGGCCTCGTCGCGGTCCTCGTCGCGCCATTCTTGCAATTGCAGGGCGCGGCGCAGGTCACCGATGTTCAGGGCCTTGATTCGCTTTTCGACCGTGGCCCGGCGGAACTGCAATTCCTCGCGGTTCATGGAATCGCGGATCGACGTCCGCAAGGCCTGGCGCAAATCGTCCACGGGGTCGGGGCCGTAGACGGCCGCCCCTTGCGCGGCCGCGCCGAGCAGCAAAACGGCCAAGCCGACAGTCCAAAGATGCCGCGTCATGGGTGAGTCCTTGCCAGGAAAGGCGTCACGGGAACGCGCTGGCGCCGACGGCCGCCAACGTCCCTACCTACCCACTATTGCCCCGATTCGCTCGAAGGCCAATCGAGCATGGGCGATTTCGCCGCGATTGGCACGATTCCATGATAACCAAACGGAATGGCCGGTACAGATGGCACAGGCTTCACGGCTTGCGTTTCGCGCTGCCCGGCTGCGGCGTCGTGCCTATAATCTAAAGACGCCCGAACCCGCGCATGGACGCACCCCTGTCGGCGAGCCGAGGCGCGTGCCTCGCTCTCCCTGTCGCGCCGCTGACTGCCCGATAACGGAGTATCCCCATGACCCCCGCCATGAAGAATGGCAACGGCCAAACCACGCCCCACTCGTCCAACGACGCGCGCCCGGTGACGGTGCCCGATTTCCTGTCGGCACGGGCGCGCGGCATGCGCCTGACCATGCTGACCGCCTACGACTACACGATGGCTCGGTTGCTCGACGCCGCCGGCGTCGATGGCGTCCTCGTCGGCGATTCGCTCGGCATGGTCGTGCAGGGCAACGACGATTGCCTGAGCGTGACGCTCGACGAAATGATCTATCACACGCGTCTGGTATCGCGCGGCCTGAAGCGCAGCCTGCTGGTGGCCGACATGCCGTTCATGAGCTTTCAAATCAGCCCGCAACAGGCGCTCGAAAACGCGGGCCGATTGGTCAAAGAGGGCGGCGCCCACGCGGTCAAGCTGGAAGGCGGCGTCCGCAGCGCGGCCACGATTCGCGCCGTGATGACGGCCGAGATTCCGGTGATGGCCCACATCGGCTTGACGCCGCAGTCCGTTCGCCGTCTCGGCGCCTTCCGCGTGCAGCGCGACGCCAATCAACTCATGGAAGATGCGCTAGCAGTGGAAGAAGCCGGGGCCTTCGCCGTGGTCCTCGAATGCGTGCCGAGCGAACTGGCCGAGAAAGTGACGGCGGCGTTGAAGATACCAAGCATCGGCATCGGCGCCGGCGTCGGCTGCGACGGGCAAATCCTCGTCACCTACGACATGCTCGGGTTGTTCGACCAGCTGCGGCCGCGCTTCGTGAAGCAATACGCCGAATTGGGCCGCGACATCGTGCAGGCGGCGCAGGACTATTGCCGCGAGGTGCGCGAGAGAACGTTTCCGGCGGCGGAGCATGGGTTTCGCTAGTATTTGTCAAGCGATAGAGGGCCGCGTAGATGAAATGGGAGGACACGGCACCGGGGAAGGCAATCAACTTTGGAGTTGCGTATGGCGTTCCCGACCAGCCGACATTATACCGTGTCTGTATCCTCCGCGTGCCAAAGGCCGATCCATTGCCGCCCGCGTTTGCGGAGTTCTGGCGGCGGGTGTTGGCCGATGGACCCCAACAATGTTCGGATCGTTGGGAAGTGCTGCTATTCCAGATGGATTTACTTGGCGGCGGGTTCACTTGTGCGTTCACGGATCGTGAACTAAAGCAGGACGAGCCACCGATTTTCAAATTGAGTTCGGCAGCGTTGGAGGCCAAATGCCGTGAACTGCCCGAACGAGAGCCAGGCGATCCGCGAGAGGAGTCGGAGTACAAAGCTTTGGAGGCCCAGTGTCTTAACCAACTCCAAGATGCACTGCGAGTAGAGCCGGCGGTTGGCCATTTCCGCGAACTCCGTGATCGGCGAGCGTTCGCGGTTTTGGCGTGTGACTTTTGTCGCGCCAAGACGTTGGTACTGGATTGGTAAGGTCCAAAGGAAAGGAAAGCCGAGCGGCGAGGTTTATCCCCGCCGTGAACCCCGCGAAGGCGTAAACGGCCGGGATAAACCCCGCCGCTCGGCTTTAATTCGGATTCGGCCCCGCTTCGCGGAGCTTCGTCCGCAAGAATCGAGCGCGAGCCGCGTTGCGTTCCTCGCCGTCGAGCGACGCGCCCATGAGCTTTTGCAAATGGGCCGGCTGCGTCTGGATGAATAGCTCGTTGACGCGCGGGATGGTGATATCGCCCAGCAGGGAAAGATTTACGCCCAGGCGCACGCTGGAGAGCAGGTCCATCGTCTCTTCCGAAGTCATCATCGTGGCCGAGCGCAGGGTGCCGATGGCGCGCGAGACGCGGTCTTGCAGTGCCTGCCGGCTTTCGCGGACCAGGGTGCCGCGCGCCTGGCGTTCGTAGTTGATGATCTGCGGGATCACGTCGCGGATTTCGCCGAGGATGGTCGTTTCGCTCTTGCCGAGCGTCACCTGATTGCTGATTTGATAGAAGTCGCCACTGGCCCGACTGCCTTCGCCGTAGAGGCCGCGGACGGCGAGGTTGATCTTCTGCAAGGCGCGAAAGACCTTCTCGATCTGCTTGGCCAGCACGAGGGCAGGCAGATGCAGCATGACGCTGGCGCGCATGCCGGTGCCGACGTTGGTCGGGCAGGCGGTGAGGTAGCCGAACTCCTCGCTGAAGGCGTAGTTGACGCGCTGTTCGAGGAGGTCGTCCACCTTGTCGATGTCCTGCCAGGCCTCGTCGAGGGCGAAGCCGCTGCGCATGACTTGCAGGCGCAGATGGTCTTCCTCGTTGACCATCAGGCTGACGGTTTCCTTGGGAGCGAGGGCGACGCCGCGCGGTCCGTCGGCGCCGGCGAGTTCGCGGCTAATCAGCTGGCGTTCGACCAGGAATTGCCGGTCGAGGGCGGAAAGATGGGGGACGTTAATGTAATCGAGCGGCGGCTGCACGTCGAGTTTGGCGATGCGTTCGCGCAGCATGGCCTCGATCTCGGCCTTTTGATGGGCGTTGGATCGATTGGTGAAGTGGAAGGCGGCCAGATTGCGCGCCAGGCGAATGCGGCTGGAGATGACGATGTCCGACTCCGGGCCGGTGCCGCGCAGCCATTCGCCACTGGTATGAGTCAGGGTTTCCAGATTCATCCGGCGGCTTCCTTTTGGCGAATCAGGTCGCGCAGGCGGGCGGCCTCTTCGAAGGCTTCGGAATCCACGGCTTCGCGCAAACGAGTCCGCAACTCTCCCAGCAGGGCCAAGTCTGGCTGCTCGGCCGGCGCGTTGCGGGGCGCCTTACCGACGTGTTTCGCGGCCCGATGGAAACTGAACAGCAGCGGCCCCAACCCGGCGCGGAACACGTCGTAATCGTGCGGACAGCCCAATCTACCCTGGGCGCGAAACTCCATGAACTTGATGCCGCAGTGCGGGCACGTCAAGCGGGCCAGTTCATCGCTCGGGGCGACGTGCTGGCCGATGAGCGTCTGCACGATAGCCGACAGGTTCATCTCCTGGTTGACCATCAGCTGTTTTTGCTCGGCACACTCCTGGCACAGGTGCATCTCGCGCTTCTTCTTGTTGACGATATCCGTCAGATGCACGGTGGCCGGCTTCGAGCAATGTTCGCACTTCACGCCGCGTTCCTCCGTGTTTCGTCGTCTCCCAACCCATCCGTGGGGAGCGGGGCCGAAGACCGCGGCGACCCGATCAGTTTTCTTCCAGATGCCGGATACGGTCGCGCAGCCGGGCGGCCTCCTCGTAAGCTTCCTTGGTGACGGCCTGGTGCAGTTGCTTGCGCAGATCGACCAGTTCCGTCTGCGTCATCTTGGCTTGCGGCTGGCGGCGCGGCGTCTTGCCGCAGTGCCGCGTCTCGCCGTGGATATTTTCTAGCAGGGGCGTCAGTTCCTCGCGGAATTCCTGGTAGTCATGTGGACAGCCCAACCTACCAGAGTTGCGAAACTCGACAAACTTGATGCCGCAAATGGGGCATTCCCGCTGATTCAGGTTGCTGGACTCGTCCCCTTCCTCGACGCCGCCGGCCTCGGCGCCCTTGCTGCCCGTCCCCTTTTGCTGCGGCTCGTAAAGGTATTTGTGGGCGCACTCCTCGCAGAGGTGTCGTTCCTCAAATTGTTCATCCGCCAGGACTTCGGTGATGTGCAAGGTGGCGGCCTTGGGACAACTCTGACACTTCATGGCACGCTCCGCGGCGGCGCCGGCTCTCGGTGGCTTCTCTATCGCCATTCTAACAGGGGGGGGTAGGGTGTCAAGCGAGGCGACGGCTTGCCGTTTCGCGCCGCGCGAAACGGCAAGCCATGCGTGTCTCCTTGTCTTTTGGGCATGTCTCGGCTATGGTCCCGCGCGATGAAGGAAGACCTCACTCAGCACCACTCCTGGTTCAGTCGCCTCTGCTGGGCCAGCGTCATGATGACGCTGGTGATCGCTCAGGGCTGGTTCAGCCTGCGCCTGTTCGGGACCGAAGCGCAGTGGCGACCGCTGGGCGACGATCGGCCGGTGGTGTCGGGGCGCCATCCGTTGCACCTGTATCACGGCTATCTCGCGGCGCGATCGCTGCTGGAGCAGGGGACGGTTTGCTGCTACGACCCGTCGTTTCAGGCGGGCTATCCGCAGACGCCGGTCTTCGACGGCGGCAGTCGGCCGGCGGCGCTGTTTCTCTTGCTGGGCGGCGGAAGTTATCAGCCGGCGGCGTACAAAATCGGCCTGGCGGCCTGCTGTGCCGCGTTGCCGTTGGCGCTGGCCCTGGCGGCGTGGGGCTTCGGATTGGGGCGGCGCGCCCGCTGCGTCTGCGCCGCGCTGGGCATCTTCATCTGCTGGGGCAGTCCGTTTCGCAGTCTCCTGGAGATCGGCGACCTCGATTTGTATTTAGCGATGTTGGCGGCTTTGGTGCAAGTAGGGTTATTGCTGCGTTTCGACCGAGCGCCGGGGCCGTTGTCCTGGCTGGGATTGCTCGTCAGCGGCTGCGTCGGCTGGTTCGGACAGCCGTTGCTGTACGCGGGATTACTGATCGTCATCCTCGCCGTTTATTACCTGAGTGTCGGCGCCCGCCACGAGTTTCACTGGCATCTGGCGCTCGGAAGCGTGTTGCTGGCGGGGCTGATGGCCAACGCCTTCTGGTTGGCCGACTGGGTGCGCTATTCGTGGATTCTGGCGCCGTTGCCGGTCGGCGATCGGCTGTTGGAGCATCGCACGTTTCATTACTTCTGGACCACGTCGTTCTGGGGAGAACCCGCGGATCGAGCGTTGGCCCTGGTACTCTTCCTCAGCGCGGCGGCGGGGATCGTGCTTCTCAACCGAAGGCGTGGCCGGCTGGCGGCGCGATTGCTCGGACTCGGCATGGCCTGCTTGCTGGCGTTGGCCATCGCCGGCATCGCCTGGGAGCCGGCGGGTCGCGTCGGCGCCGCCAAGTTGCTGGCGCCGGCGCTGTGGTTCGCGGTATTGCCGGCCGTCTACCTGTGGAAGCATGCCGTCCGCTGGCTGTGGCGCGTCAACGAATGTCCCTATCGCACGGCGGCGCTATTCACCTCTCTGGCGATCGCGGGCGTCTGGGCGGGTTGGCCCGCGTTGGCGGCGACGGCCGAGTGGTGGCGTGGCCCCGAACCGCTCGACCTCGGCCTCGGCGCCGAGCGCGAGGCCATCGTCTCGACGTTAACGGCGCACACCACGCCCGAGGCGCGCATTCTCTGGGAAGATCGGCCCGGATCCGACGAACGCTCGCGCTGGACGGCATTGCTGCCCCTCTTGGCCGAGCGGACGTTCATCGGCGGTCTCGACGCGCAAGCGACGCTGGAGCACGGCTTCGCCAGCTTCATCGAGCAGCAGCGCGCGGGGCGGCCGTTGACCGACTGGTCCGACGCCGACTTGCATGACTTTAGTCGTCGCTACAACCTGGGCTGGGTGGCCTGCTGGTCGCCGGCCGCCGTGGCCCGGCTGCGCGCCTGGCCGCTCGCCGAGGCAGTGGCGCCTCTTGTGGAAGACGGGCAAAGCGGCTGGCTGTTCGCGCTGCGGCGGCCGGCATCGTTCGTGTTGAAAGGCAGGGCACGCTGGGTGAAAGCCGACTGCCGCTACATCGCCCTGGGCGAGGTCGAACCGGAAGACGGCAAGGTGGTCTTGAGCCTGCACTACCAGGCAGGCATGGAAGTGACGCCCAGCCGGGTGCTGCTGGAAAAGGAGATGGATCCGTATGATCCGATCCCGTTCGTGCGCCTGCGCGTGCCGACGCCGGTGACGCGGGTGACGATCATGTGGCGCGATCCGTGAAACGCAAAGCGGTGGTGGGGTATCGACCTGCCGCTTGGCAAGGAGGAAGTGCCCATGCCTCTGCGCTTCGACGCCACGCTGAAAGACATGGCCCGCGAGAAGCCGCGCCTGTTTCTCTCGCAGGTGGCCACGCATATCCACGATCCGGTGACGCTGCTCAACGTCGATCTGTCCACGGTAACTACGACGACCGATCTCGTCTTCGGCCTGGGCGATCAGTACTAAGCCGATAGTTGAACCGTGTGGGTAAAACGCTCGGCCGATTTGATAGGAAGCTTTGCGTCACGAACGGTCAGTCGCCGTAGTCGGACGGCCCCTCGACATGCTCTCCTTGCGACCGCAAGGTCGTGGCCGCTTCTTCGGCGATTCCCCGATCACTGAACTCGAAGGTCAGGCAAACGGGACCGATTTCGGCAACGTCCGGTTCCTCGCGGCAGGTAAGACGACCGCCGAAATGCCCTACTCGTTCGGCGATAATGGCCTCACGCTTGGAGTCCGCCGGCGATTTGTACAAGACCTCGAACATCGCGGACATGGCTCGCGCTCCTTTCGGTTAGGCGGGTGGAAAGAAAAGATGTCCCCAGCTGCCGCCGGCCCCCTTACTTGCCGGCCGTCCAATCGGCGTACTTAACGTGGGGAAGCATGTTGCCAACGTGCGGCTCCGCCGGCTGAACCTGGAACCAGGCTTTCACGCCTGTGGGAGGATTCGGATACGGCGCTCCCACAACGCCCGGAGGCAATTCTTGCGCGTGCGGCAAGGCTTGTTGCACGATTCGACGTGCATCGGCTTCCGAGCCGACCTCCGCGTCGTACTTGCCGGGCGCTCGAACGCCTCGGATATGGTCTGCTTCGCTTGGCACCGTCTACTTCTTAAATTCGAGAGCGTTAGCAAATTACCAAAGTATAGGCCAAGCTGACAGGACCACATGCAAGGACTCTGAAACACGCAAAACCAGATTACCCGCTTCGGATAACTTCAGCCGATGGCTAGTCCTGGCCCGCTAACCAACGCTAATAGCGATCCTCACGCGATCCTCCGCCAGACGCCGTAAACGATCCAAGTCCGGTTCCCGGTCGAGCATTCGGCAAACGTTGCCGAAATGAAGGCATGTTTCGTCAGTGCCTAACATGTCGTCGAGAGCCATCGCCGCGCAGTGGCTTGCCGACTGCCCATGCATATCAAACTCGTGGTCGGAGGCCATCGAATCGAGCAAGGCCGGGATGACCTCTGGGCCACCCTGCCACCCAAGACCGCGAGCCGCCGTTCCCCGCACCTGAGCATCCTCATCGAACCGAAGTAGCATGAGGAGCGCAGGAACTGCCTTTGCGCCACCAGGCCCCGCCACACGCTCGCAGGCGAACCATCGGACGCCCAAATCCGAGTCGTGAAGAAGGGGTAGCACCAGTTCCAACCCCCGCTGCGCGTCCACACGCAGGATTGCCTCGCAAGCCGCACAGCGAGCGTCAGCATCGCCGGTGAGCATCGAGATTAGATGAGGCAATAGCGCATCCACTCCCGCGCCTCGCATCTCGGCGACTGCCTGCGTGCGATCATCAAAACTACCGAGACGCAACAACCACGCATCGAGTCTCTCTTGGCCAACGGTTTCCACGGCTTGCTTTTCCACCGCTGACTTTTAATGTAACGAGTCCCGAAACTTCCCGAAACTTCGCTCAGCCGCTCGTGTGTTCCGAGACAACCAATTCGATTGTATTCCACAGCCATAGGACGCGAAACTTCGAACCGCCTTGCCCGCCCCGCCCGCGCTGCTATACTCCCATCAAGCCCCGGCGCCAACAACATGGGCTTGGTAAAGGCGCCCCGAAAGGATGGCCAACGTCAAACTGCGGCAGGCGATCGCGCTCGAAGCCGCCCGCCTGATGTACGAACGCCAAGAGTCCGAATACTACACCGCCAAGCGCAAGGCCGCCAAACGCCTGTGCCGCTCCGGGTGCAAGCCCGAAGACCTCCCCTCCAACGCCGAAATCCGCGAGCAAATCCAGGTCTTCGCCCGTCTCCACGAAGGCGACAAACGCACCGAACATCTGCGCGACATGCGCCTCGAAGCATTGCGCTTCATGCGCCACCTCCGACAATTCCGGCCGCGGCTCATCGGCAGCGTCATGACCGGCCACGTCCGCAAAGGCTCCGATATCGACATCCACGTCTTCACCGACAGCCCCGGCCTGCTCACCGAGATTCTGGAAAACGAGGGCTATCAGTTCGACCTCGAACGCAAGCAAGTCGTCAAGCACGGCGAGGCGCGCGTTTTTACGCACGTCCACGTCTTTGACCGCTGGAACTTCGAACTCACCGTGTACGCCGAGGACAAGGCCCACTACGTCTTCCGCAGTTCCATCACCGGCAAGGCGATCGAGCGCGCCTCCATCCGCGAATTGGAGGAGTTTTTGGAGAAAGAGTATCCCGGCATCCGCCTGGAAGAGGCGCTTGACGAGACGGAGGAAGTGGCCGACCCGTGGCCGCTGTTTCGCATGTTGCTGCTGCCGCTGGAGAACGTCCGTCAAGGATCGCGGCACCATCCCGAGGGCGACGTGCTGTATCACCTCTTGCAGGTCTTCGAGGTGGCCCGCAACCGCCGGCCCTACGACGAGGAATTCATGCTCGCGGCCCTGCTGCACGATATCGGCAAGGGGATCGATCCCGCCAACCACGTCGATGCCGCGCTCAACGCGCTCGATGGCCTCATCACCGAGCGGACGGCTTTCTTCATCAAGCATCACATGGACGCGCACGATTATCGCACCGGCAAGTTGCCGCCCAAGTCGCGCAAGGAGCTGGAGGCGTCGCCCGACTTCGAGGACTTGATGCTGCTGCGCGAATGCGACGATGCGGGCAGAGTGCCGGGCGCCCCGGTCGGCACGGTGGACGACGCGCTGAATTACTTGAAGGAACTCGAACGGAGCAACGAGGGGGACGCGGATTGACGCGGGATATATGTCGTCGGTTGTTCGTTAGCGATAGTCTTCCCCGTTTCCTCGTTCCCAGGCTCCTGCCTGAGAGAGGTGCCCTTACCAGAGCGAGCGGCCACCGACGCACTTCACATCGCCATCGCGGCGGTCAACGGCGTGCAATACTTGGCGACGTGGAACTGCACCCACATCGCCAACGCCGTATTGCGGCCGCGAATCGAAGCGTCGTGTCGGCATGCATGCCCCAAGAATTACTCGGGGAGGTTAATCCATGAACGAACGCGACGAACTCGCTGACTTGCGGACCTGGCGCGATGAATTCGCCCGGTCGCACGGGTACGACCTCGCCGCGATGGTCGCGTCGCTCCGACTCCTGGATCGAGCGGCCGGCGCTCGGGTGGTGCGCGGGGAGCCACGAAGCCCGGAACCATCGGCGGTCGTAATCCCACGTATCGGCGCGCCGGCGGGAACGCGACCGCTCGTTCCCGTTACGTAAGCGGGGAACGATTCCGCCATCGACGGTTGTGCATGAGACGCCATCTTTGCGGCCACCCCCACCCGCGAAGCTAGGCGGTTCTGGCATCCTTTGCCGGCGCTGCTATAAAAACCGTGGTAGAAGGGATACGCGATTCTCCGACGCAAGCGCCGCCTCGACGTGAGGAACCCCCATGCGACGTGCCCGACGTTCCGCCTTGTTCTTCCTGTTCGTCGGCATGGCGGCCGTCCTTTGGGCCATGACTCCCCGACAACGTCCGGCCATCGCCCAGGCTCCCGATGCCAAAGGCGCCTTCGCCACGGCGAAGTTTCGCGGCGCCGATCAGTGCCTCAGCTGCCATACCTCGTGGGTCGGCGGCCGCGAGGAAAACTTCGTCCTGCTCACCGAGCACACCACCTGGCGATTGTGCGACCGGCACTCGCTTGCCTACGCCGCCCTTGTCGGGCCGCGCGGCCAACGCATCGCCGCCGCCTTGAAGCAAGACGTCCTCGACGCCAAAACCGGCTGCCTCGGCTGCCATTCGCTCAATCAGCCGGGTCGTATCGAAGGAGACGAGGCGCGCGCCGAAACCGTGCGCAAGGAAGGCGTCAGCTGCGAAGTCTGCCACGGGCCGTCGTCGGAATACTATGGGCCGCATTCCAATATCACCTGGCGGCAGAAGTCGGCGGCGGAGAAGTTCGACCTCGGCCTCTACGACGTGCGCAATCCCGCGCGGCGCGCCGATCTGTGCTATTCGTGCCACATTGGGAACGCCGGCGAGGGCAAGGTCGTTAGCCACGCGATGATGGCGGCCGGCCATCCGCCGTTGACCGCGGGCGAGTTGGCCACCTTCAGCGAGCAGATGCCGCGCCACTGGCGATTGCCCGCCGACGTCCCTTATTTGAAGCGTCTGAATACGGATAAGGATGCCAAGACGCTGGACTACTACCACTTCGCCAGCGCCAACGACGCGAGGACGCAGTTAGTCCACGCTGGATCGACGGGCGCCCTGGCCGCGGCGCTGCGATTGGTCGAGGAGCGCTCGTCCCTCGCCGGGGCCAAGGACGCCGCGCGGCGCTGGCCCGAACTGACGCTGGAAGGATTCGCCCCGTACAAGGACGACCTGCCCGGCTTGTGGCCGCAGCTGGCGATGGCCCAATCGGATTGCTACGGCTGCCATCACGAACTGCGTCGCCCTGGCTGGCGGCAACTGCGCGGCTATACCGGACCTCCGGGGAGGCCGCAACTGGCCACTTGGCCGCAAACCCTGGCGCGCCTTGGCATCGGCCTCGACGCCGACCGACATGCCGCGTTCACCAAGGAATGGGCCGAGGTGACCAAGGCGGTCAACGCCCGGCCGTTCGGCGCCCCGGCCGACCTCGCCGCCGCCGCCGCGACGTGCCGCAAGCCCATTCATGCCCTTTTGCACAGGGACGACTACGCCTTCGCCGTCTCCGACCATGCCCGCCTGTGGCAAGCGCTCTGTTCCGTCCCCGCCGATGACTATCCCGACTTCGACGCCGCCCGGCAAATCGTCGCCGCTCTGAGCATCGTCCACGTCGAAAAGCCCGATATCGCCGATGAAGCGCAGGCCAAGCTCCTGGGCGAATGGCGCGACAAGCTCGGCTTCAACCTCGAACTCAAGGACCGCGCCGACCGGCAAAAGGTGTTGATCGAAGTGGTGGCGCGCGCGACGAAACAGAAGCTGACGCCCACCCCCGCGCTGCTCGCCGCCCTGGATCAGATCACGGACCACGGCGTCCAGGAGACCGAGAAGAGCGACCCGAAGAAGACCAAGGCGCTGGAAACGCTCCTCAACGCCCTGCTGAAAAGCCCGCCGCTGACGCAGACGTTGCTCGACAAGGACAATGGCTTCCTCGAAAAGCTGGACAAGGTAAGCAACGAACGGCTGACCGCCCTGTTCGAGAAACGCCGCGATTACGATTCGGTGGCGTTCAAGGAAGCGTTGAAGGTGCTGGGGGCGAAGGGTTCTCCGAATCGTCGCTGAATGGTAATCATGCGGTTAGTTTTCCACGGCGTTTTCAGCTAAAATGAAAAAGAATGAAGGGAGAGCCACTCCGAACAAAGGTATAGCTCGGAGTAAGCGGAAAGAGAACGTGATTAGGCACAATTGTTTCTGCTAGAAACGGATTAGACAGAACGTGGATTGTGTCTAATAACAAGTTCGACGAGCGGAGGCGCGACGCGAATGGCGAGACCGGCAGCCGAAATCGTCGCCAACATCCACACCTTCCAGCCCACGGGCGGCAACTGGCGACCCCTCTAGGACCTATTCGGGGAGTTGTGGGCCACCGACGCGGCGAGCCGGCACGTCCCGGACCTGCTCGCGGTTCTGGAACGGTTCCCGGAGGATGACGGGGCCGGCGTTCTGTGGTCGGTCGTCCACGGCGTCGAGTCACTCCCCGGGTACGAACCGGAGTTGATTCGGTCGGTGCGGCGGAGGCCGTCCGAGTTGGGCGTCACGATGGTCGGCCGTCTCCTTAACGGCAGCGTATCGCAGGTCAGCGGGGCATCGCTAATCGGCTTGCTCCGGGAGGTAGCGGCTTCGGTCGCTGCCCCTGAGAGCGTGCGGGCATCCGCTGCGGACTGGGTAGCAAGGCACGCCGAACCGCTCTCATGGCTCTCCGACTTGAGAGAAAAGAGATTCGGGATCGTGTTTGGTCCCGTAAGCAAGACACGGCGAACCGCTCTCATGCCTCCCCCCTCGCACCCCGGAGGATCGCTCGGCCGCGCCGGGATGGCTCTTGGCTTGGTATCTCGTCTCCCGAACCGTGACCACGCTGTGTCACGGCCGAGGCGGTGCCAAATAGCTCTACGGGGGCGGCTAGAACGGCCTAACGAGCTAGCCATCTTCGCCTCCAGGTGCTGCCCCTGCTGCCGGAGCTTATGCAGGGCATCGCCGGCTCCGTTGACCTGCCGCTCGTCCGGCCCGACGCGGTGCCTCGTCGGTCAGCTGCATGGCCCCTAACGCTTCTCCGAAGCGTCGCTCAACGCCACCTGTCTCCTTGTCTCCCTGTCTCCCTGTCTCCCTGTCTCCTTGTCTTTTCGTGTTTCCCGCGCCTTGATCTCGTCGGCGAAGGCGGCCCGAACCCGTTTGCTGGCGATGCGGTCGGCCAGGCGCGGGAAGAAGCGGCTGACGAAGACGATCAGCTTACCCTGGAAGGTAAGGACGATTTGCCGTTGGCCGCGACGCAGGGCGCGCAGGGTCGCGTCGGCCACTTGCTCCGAGGTCATGCCGCGCATGTGGTCCAGCGGCACGCGCGCCTTGCGCTCGATCATGTTTTGCGAGAAGTTGGTCTGCGTCAGGCCGGGGCAGATGACGATCACGTCCACGCCATCCTTGGCCAACTCGGGCCGCAGCGCCTCGCTGAATCCCTCGACGGCGAACTTGCTGGCCGAGTATTCGCTGCGGCTGGGGATGGCACGCTTGCCGGCGATGGACGACAAGTTAACCAGCGCCGGCGTCGTGCCCTTCTTCAAGTGCGGCAGGCAGAGGCGCGTGGTTTCGACCAGGGCGAAGAAGTTAATCTCGAAGATTTGCCGCAGGCGATCGGGACTAGCATCGACGAATTGGCCGGTGGCGCCGATGCCGGCGTTGTTGACCAGTACGTCGAGGCCGCCAAAGGCATCGAGCGTTGCGTCGAGCATTTTTTTTCGGTCGTCGGGGACGACGATATCGGCGACCGCGATGTGCAGCGGATGGCCGGCGGCGCGGGCTTCGTCGGCCAGTGCTTGAAGCAGATTTTCCGACCGAGCCACGGCCATGACGCGGGCGCCCTGCCGGGCTGCCTCTAGCGCCAAGGCCCGGCCAATCCCCTGCGACGCCCCGGTGATGAGGACGCGCAACCCCTCGATACGGCGGCGAGCCATGATACCTCTCCCGTCAGAAAAGGCCGATCCGCGAAGCCTTCTCTATATTGCCCCGTTCGCGGCGGCAAGCGGAGAGGAAATGGGGCGAAAATACGATGAACT
>JBBSES010000034.1:0-15617 GCA_038239465.1 Gemmatales bacterium | reverse complement strand
AACGCTGGTGCCGCCGCCGATCGCCGTCAGCACGAACGCCGCCGCGGCGACGATTTTGAACTTGGAATAGGACATGGCGCGTATGACTCCTTCAGCAAGGGCGATCGCCGGGAGCGTCCCGGGGAGGTTGGAACCCATCAAAGAATAATGCACTGTTGATTCGATCAGACGGGCGGGCACGGTTGCCCGCGCCGCCTCCTGGGAAAGCAGTGCCGCGATGGCCGGCGTGGACAGGGCCAGGCCGCGGCGCGTCAACCGCGCACGGAGTTGCTCTCTCGCCTTAGAGACGCGGCCTTTCAAGGTGCCGAGCGGCCAGCGAAGTTCGGCGGCCGCCTCCTCGTGCGTCTTGCCTTCGAGGTAGCAGAGGACCGCGGGCGCCCGGTATTTCTCGGGCAGGCGGCTCAGTTCCTCGTCGATGACGGCACGCAGGTCGGCAAGTGCGGGATCGACGCCGGCCACGGACGGTTCGGCCGCCACGGTCGCGGGGCGACGATCGCGCCGTTCTCGCGCTCTCAGCGCCACGCGCCGGGCAATCGTGTATAGCCAGGGGGCGAGGGGGCCACGCCGGTCGAGAGCGCCCGCTTTACGCACCAACACCAAGAAGACGGCTTGAAAAGCATCGTCCGCGTCGGGGGCGTTGCCGAGCAAGCGCCGGCAGACATTCCACACCAGCGGACCATGCCGGCGGACGAGCAACTCGAAGGCCGCCTCGTCTCGGTGATCGGCGAAACGCTCCAGCAGCTGGCCATCGCCGAGCGCGGCGCCGGCGGGGACGCCGATTCGCTGGCGCAAAAGGCGCAGAACCGATTCCAGGTGACGGTTGTCCATGCGTGGCAGTCTCCGCGAAGATCGTTCGACCTTCCGACGGTATAGCTGCCGCGACCGGCGGACTTGGATGTGGGAATTTCGAAAAAAGGGGCGCGAAACGTAGACAAAACTCTTATTAATGGGGCGCCGGGTTGAGCGCCGCCACCAGGGACCGCGCAAGTGCGCCAACGTCCTCGACGGATTTTTGTCCGTGTTCCCCTAGCCGGCGGACAATGGCGCTGCCGACGATGACGCCATCCACCTCATCGCGCAACATGCGCACGTGTTCCGGCCGACTGACGCCGAAACCGACGCACAACGGCAAATCGGTTTCCTGTCGCAGACGCCGCAGCTGGTGCAAAATCTCATCGGGCAAGCGGTCGCGTTCGCCGGTGATGCCGGTGACGCTGACGCAATAGAGGAACCCCGTCGATAGGCGCGCGATCCGCGCGGCGCGCTCGGGCGGCGTGGTCGGCGTCACCAGATGAATCAATTTAAAATCGCGCGCGGCCGCGATGCCAGCCAAATTTTCGGCTTCCTCCATCGGCAAATCGGGGACGATGGCGCCGCTAAAGCCAGCCGCGGCGGCCTGTTCGAGAAATGATTCCGGTCCTCGCCGATGCACGAGGCTATAGGAAACCATGCCGACCAATGGCACGTCCAGGTTGGTCAGCGTCTGGGCGGTGGCGAAGATTTGTTCCGTGCGCAAGCCCCGATTTAGAGCGCGCGTGTACGACGCCTGGATGACGGGGCCATCGGCGATGGGATCGCTGTACGGGAAACCAATCTCGATGGGGCCGGCGCCGCAGGCCGCCAGTTCCCGGACGGCGGCGGCGGTGGTGTCGAGATCGGGATCGCCGGCCGTCACGAAGGGGATGAATGCTTTGCGCTTTTGGGACCGCAAGCGCCGAAACCAGGCGTCAAGCGCGTTCATGGACGGCCTCGGCTTCCTGGCGGCGCACGTGCTCCGCGATGGCGATCTCGACGGCCCGGCGGGCTTCTTCCGGCGTCGCCGCCGCCGCGATGGCGTCGGGCAGGAACGCGCACGACGCGCGATACCCGCCGTCTGGCAGAGCTTCCACTTCAATGGTGCATTGGTTCGTCATCGGTTGTGCCTCATTCGATATCTTCGCCCTGGATATGGGCCACCTCGAAGCAGTCCTTGTCGCCGCGGCCGCTGAAACAGACGACGACGATCTCGTCCTTGTCGCGGCGGCTGGCTTCACGCAGAGCGGCGACAACGGCATGGGCCGTCTCCAGGGCCGGGATAATCCCCTCCAGGCGGGAGCACTGACCGAAGCCGGCGAGCGCCTCGTCGTCGCCGACGCTGGTGTAGCGCACCCGGCCGCTGTCTTTCCAGTAACTGTGTTCGGGGCCGACGCCGGGATAATCGAGGCCGGCCGAGACCGAGTGGACCGGCGCCGTCTGGCCATCGCCGTCTTGCAACACGTAGCTGAAACTGCCGTGCAGCACGCCGGGCAAACCGTAACTCAAAGTCGCCGCGTGGTCGCCTTGCAAACCGCCTCGGCCGCCCGCCTCGACGCCGATCAGGTCAACGGCGCGGTCATCGACGAACGGGTGAAACATGCCGGCCGCGTTGCTGCCGCCGCCGACACAGGCGACGACGGCGTCCGGCAGACGTCCCACCTCTTCGAGGCATTGCTGCCGCGTCTCCTTGCCGATGACGGCCTGGAAATCGCGGACCATCATGGGAAACGGATGCGGCCCGACCACGCTGCCGATGATGTAATGCGTGTTTTCCACGGTCGCCATCCAGTCGCGCATCGCCTCGTTGACGGCGTCGCGCAAGGTCCGGCTGCCCGAGGTGACGGGAACGACATCGGTGCCCATTTGCCGCATCTTGAAGACGTTCAGCTTTTGCCGGCGCACGTCTTCCTCGCCCATGAAGACCTGGCAGTCCAGGCCGAACAAAGCCGCCGCGGTGGCGCTAGCGACGCCGTGCTGCCCCGCGCCGGTCTCGGCGATGATGCGCGGCTTGCCCATGCGCTGGGTCAACAAGGCTTGCCCGATGCAATTGTTGATCTTATGAGCGCCGGTATGGTTGAGGTCTTCGCGTTTCAGGAAAATCCGCGCGCCGCCGGCCACGCGCGTCAGGCGCTCGGCGAAGTAGAGCGGCGACGGGCGGCCGACGTATTGCTTCAAGTAGTAATGCAGCTGTTTCTCGAACGCCGGGTCTTCGCGGGCACTGGCGTAGGCGCGGCTCAATTCGTCCAGCGCGTGCATCAAGGTTTCGGGCACGAAGCGGCCGCCGTAGGGACCGAAACGGCCTTGAAGGTCGGGCACCGTGGAAAGCATTGCCGTCATGAAGTTATCTCTCGATGACCCGTAGCGCCGCGACCAAACAGTGCGCGGCGGGGGCTGATAGCATGTGCTGATTTCGCCATTGCCGACAAGAATGGAAGATACTGCTAGGCTGGATCCTTGGTCAGAGGCTTGTCATTTCCTTCCCGAGAGCCATTCCCGACCACGCCGATCCCCGCTCCAGTCGGCTCTGTCCCGCTTCGCCTTGGCCTGCCTTGACGCGGCTCCAAAAGCATGCCCGGAAGAACGGGGATTGCTGGACTCGTAAACGCTTGCACCGGCGACGTGCCCTCCTGCGAGGTTTCGGCTGGAGATTCAGGGATGGGATTGTCGTCGTTCACTTTTCATCCAATTGCGCTAGCGTAGAAGTAACTCGGTATCGCACACCCAAGTATTATCGCAAAAAAATTCGAGCAGATATAGGCCGGGACTTGCGAATCGGCAACCTTCGATCGCCATCGCCACCTGGACGACTGTGTTCCGGTTCGGGAAGGCGAGAATTCTCGTTTCCGTGGTATGTACGAGTTCGTCGGTCTCGGCGAAACGGATGTCGATGTAGAACGGCACTTGGCCGTACCCATTGATGAGTTGCACGAAAATGCAGAAACGCGCCCTCGTGTAAGGGTAGCCCTGCTCGGGACGGATGGCATTGAAAATTCCGTATAGATCGACTTTACCGTTGCCGTAGCCGATGTGGTACTCACACAGATACAATGCCTTCGCGGCTGGGACAACTGCCATCGTACGATCTCCGTTTCCAAGACGGCCGATTGCGTGCCTCCCTGTGGCGAATCGGCGTGGTGCGAAAATCGCCCCTGGCCTATAATCGCACCATGCCCGAACTACCGGAAGTCGAAACCGTCGTCCGCGACTTGCGGCCCCGCTTGACCGGCCGGCGCATCGCCGCCGTCGAGGTCGGTCGCAAGGCGTTGCGCCGGCGCTGGTCGCCCCTGTGGAACACGCGGTTCATCGGTCGGCGCATCGTCGAAGTGACGCGACGCGGCAAGTGGATTGTGCTGCGCTGCGACGACGATACGCACCTCGTCATTCACCTCGGGATGACGGGCCAGCTGACAGTGGCTTCCGCGGACACTCCCCGCGCCACGCATACGCACCTCGTCTTACCGGTGGACGACGCCGTCGAGGAATTGCGCTTCCGCGACGTGCGCCGCTTCGGCAGCGCCACGCTGTTCGCCGACCGCGCCGCGCTGTTGCATTCGTTTGAGCAAAGCCAGCTCGGGCCGGAGCCGTTCGACCTCGATCCCAAAGACTGGCGCCTGCGGCTGACCGCGACGACGCGCTGCCTCAAAGCAGCCCTGCTCGATCAGCGCCTCGTCGCCGGGGTCGGCAATATCTACGCCGACGAATCGCTGCACGAGGCGCGCTTGCCGCCCTTGCAGCGAGGCCGCGACACCAGTCCGCGCCAGGCCGAACGGTTACGCAAGGCCATCGTCGCCGTCTTGACGCGGGCCATCGAGCAGCGCGGCTCCACCATCCGCGATTACATCGGCGGTTCCGGCCTCAAGGGACAGTACCAGCACGAATTCCGCGTCTACGGACGTACCGGCGATCCTTGCGCCCGCTGCTCCACCGTCATCGAACGCATTCGTTTGGCCGGCCGCTCCACCCACTATTGCCCCCAATGCCAAGCGGATGTCCAAAGTCCAAAGTCCAAAGTCCAAAGTCCGAAAACAATGGTTTTGCGGATCTCCAGCGGATAGCGGCCTAACCTCGACTTTGGACTTTGAACCTTGGACCTTGGACGATTCCATGTCTTACCGCGCCTTCAAACATCTGCTCGGCGAAACCAGCCTGGAGCGCAAATGTCGCTTCCTGCTCGGCGCGGGTATCTTATTGCTCATCAGCGGCAGCTTTTGGTTCTACGCGCTGCAGACCGAAGAACTGGCCTACAAGCAAACTATCAACACCGGCCGGCTGCTCGTCAACTCGATCCTCGATGAGATTCCCGGCCATCATAAGGACAATAAGGATTGGATCGACGCACGAGCCAAGTTCCAGGAGAAATGGGAAGAACATTGGCCCGAAGGTTTGAGCCATTACGAGCATCAGTTCTTGAAGCCGAAACCCTCCAAACCGGAACACGACCCTGGCGACCGTTTCGAACGCCAGCTGGTGGCCGACTTTTTGCAAGACGCCGAGAAGTTCGAAGACAGCCGTCACGTCCGCGCCGACGATCAACAGTTCTTCGTCTATTACGGCGCCGTCCGGGCGACGGCTTCCTGCGTCGAGTGCCATCGCAAAAAGCAGACCGACG
Source organism: Gemmatales bacterium (assembly GCA_038239465.1). Taxonomy (GTDB): domain Bacteria; phylum Planctomycetota; class Planctomycetia; order Gemmatales; family Gemmataceae; genus JBBSES01. The sequence continues at coordinate 10,213 of JBBSES010000034.1, read as the reverse complement.
CCGAGAAAAAGGAGTTCGGCGAGTTACAGGCGGGCAGTCTGATCGCCGTCGTCAAGATTCGGATGCACACCAAGCCGATCGAGGACGGCGTCCATCTCAACCGCGCCGTACTCATTTCAACGGCTTTGGTCACGGCCTTGCTTATCATGACGGGCAGTTATCTCATCGTCCGTTATGTCATCGTCAAGCCGGTAAAGCATTTGAAGGAAGTCAGCGACGCCATCTCCGCCGGCGAGTTGAACGTCCGCAGCGAAATCCAGACCGGCGACGAGTTCGAAGACTTGAGCCACGCCTTCAATCGCATGTTGCGCAATCTCGTGTCGATGCAGGATCGGCTGCGCCGCGTCAACGGCGACCTCGATCGCAAGGTGGATGAACTGGCCCGCGCCAACCTTGCCCTTTATGAATCGAACCGCATCAAGAGCGATTTCCTCGCCACCATGAGCCACGAGTTGCGGACGCCGCTCAACAGCATTCTAGGGTTTAGCGAAGTGTTGCTCACCAGCGTCGGCCTGAACGAGAAACAACATCGCTGGGTCGGCAACATTCAAACGAGCGGTGAGCGTTTGCTGAATCTCATTAACGACATCCTCGATCTCGCCAAGATCGAGGCGGGCAAGATGGAAGTGCGTTTGGAAATGGTCTCCGTCGGCGATTTGAGCGAGGGGCAGCTGAACATGTTTCGGCCGTTGGCGCAGAAGAAGAATATCGAGATGCGCAGCCAGATCGATACGCGCATCCCGCCGTTGCGTCAGGATCCGGTGAAATTGCAGCAGATATTGTCGAACCTGTTGTCCAATGCGATCAAGTTCACGCCGGAGGGCGGCCGGGTCTTGCTGCGCGCCGAAGCCGACGCAGGCCAGGTGGTCTTGACTGTGACGGACACCGGCGTGGGCATCGCGCCGGAAGACCAGGAATTGGTTTTCGAGCGCTTCCGCCAGGCGGGCAATCCCCTGACGCGCGAACACGCCGGCACTGGCTTGGGGCTATCGATCGTCCGCGAACTATCCAAGCTGCTGGGCGGCGAGGTGACGCTGCGCAGCGAGTTGGGACGCGGCAGCACGTTCACCGTCCGTCTGCCCCTGCAGCTGAGCGAGGAGCCGCGGTTGGAATTCGCCTTGACGCAGGACAACATCGACCTCGCGCACGCTCAGCGCATCGAAGTCGATGCGCCCGTGGAGGCGTCGCCGGTCACTTCGGCGTCGGGTTGAGGACGACGATATCCGGCTCGGAAGCCTTGGCGTCGGTCTTGATGATTAGCTCGTTGCCCGTCTCCCGGCGGACGCGCTCTTTCTTCTGGTCGTCCAGAAACTCGTCGACGGTTAACACGTCGGTGAAGTTCTTGGTGCCGAAGTGCATCGGCACGATGTACAAGCGCGGCTTCAGCTGGGCGACGACCTTCTTGGCCTCGCTGCCGTTGATGGTATAGACGCCGCCGACGGGGATGAGCAGCACATCGACGGCGCCGATCTTCTCGATTTGATCCTTGGTCAGCAGGTGGCCCAGGTCGCCGAGGTGGCAGATTTTGATGCCGGCGATCTCGATGATGAACACGGAGTTCTTGCCGCGTTCCATGCCCTGCGTCTCGTCGTGGTAGACGCCGACGTTGCGGACCTTGATCTCCTCGCCGGACTTGAAGGCGTACTTTTTCTCCATCAAGTTCCAGTCCACTTTCTTGCCGGCGCCCTTAAGGCCGAAGACCTTCTCCGCTTTGTCGTAATTGGAGATGACTTCGAGGCGGGTATGGTCGTCGTGGAAGTGGCTGACGAGGATCAGGTCGGCGGCCATGCTGTTTCGGCCAAACGCCTCGATGGCGTGCGGGTCGAAGACGATGCGGGCGCCGGCGGGAGTCTCCAGGCTGACGAACGATTGGCCGAACCACCGCAGCGAGATCTTCTTGGCGTCGGCGGCCGGGGAAGGGGTGCCGGCGGCCACGAGCAGCAGGGCACAGAGGGGCGTGAGGAATCGCGTCATACGGTGGAACTCCCTCGGAGTGATCGGCCAGACCTTCGATCATACCGGACGATGGCGCGGCGGGGCAAGCGGACGCGCGGACTATAACCCAGAGAAGACGGGCCACGCGGGAGAAACCAACCGAAGGCCGCTTACTTCAGCAGAAAGGGCATCAAGTCGTGTCCGCGCGCGAATGAAGTGTCGCTCGCCGCCGCGATGGTTTCGTCGTAGGAGGCGTGTCCCTTCGCCACGATGCCGTTGCCGGCCATCACGAACGGCACCGCGCCGTGCGCGTGCGCCCGCGTCCGCAGGAGGGTTCGATGGTCAGGCGACACCAGGATTCGCCAGTCCCCCATGCCCGGCATCGCTTCCATGAGGGGACCGACGATGTGGCGGTCAATCTCCTCCAACGCTTTTACCTTAGCGTCGGCCCGGCCTTCGTGCGATGCCTCGTCCGGCGCCTCGACGTGGGCGCAGACGATATCGAAATTTCGAAGCGCCTCGATGGCGCCGGCTCCCTGGGCCGCGTAGTCGTTGTCGAGATAATCGGTGACGCCGGGCACGTCGATGCGCTTCCAGCCGAGCAAGATGCCGACGCCGCGAACCAGATCGACGCCGCTCAGGATGGCGCCGCGCTTGCCGTACACCTCCGCGAAGGGACGGACGCGCGGCGCCCGTCCCTGGCCCCAGAGCCAGATTTGCGTGGCGGGGCGTTTACCCGCCGCCTGGCGCTCTCGATTGACGGGTTGCTGTCGGAGTACGTCGCGGCTACGGCGCATGAGGTCGTTCAACAAGTCGCTGCCCGGCCCCTTCGGCAGATAGCCGGCGATGGGCCGGTCGGGAATGTCGTGCGGCGGCTGCGTCGTCGTCTCTTTGGCGAATGGCGCCGAAGTGTTCGCGCGATAGACGAGGCAATGGCGGTAGCCGACGCCGGCGACGAATTCGAGGCGTCCCCCGCCGTCGGGCGTCGGCCCTGCCAAGGCTTGGCTCAGCGCTTCGATGAGCGTTTTGCCCTCCGCGCTGCTGATGTGGCCCGCCGTGAAATCGCGCATCTCCTCGTTTTCGACCGCCACCAAATTGCAGCGAATGGCCCAATCGTCCGGCCCTAAGACAATCCCCATCGCGGCGGCTTCGAGCGGCGACCGGCCGGTGTACACCTCCAAAGGGTCGTAACCGAAGAGGCTCAACGTCGCCACGTCGCTGGCGGGGGTCAACTCTGACGGCACGTTGTTCGAGAGGCCGACGATCCCCATTCGCGCCAACTGGTCGGTATGAGGCATGTGCGCCGCCTGCAACGGCGTTTTGCCGTCGAGCGAGGCTTGCGGTTCGTCGGCACAACCGTCGGGGATGACGATGGCGTATTTCATGGAGAGGTCCGCGATTTACCGTTCCAATGTTTACGTTTCGCGGAGGACGCGAAACGACAAGCAAGAGGTCAATCCGCCACGGGATAATACACGCTCGGCGCCGTTACGCAATTGAGCTGATTCATCATTTCCACGGCGGCGCGGAAGTTCTCCGTCAGCGCCGTGTGCGTCATGATGACGAGCGGCACCGATTCGCCGGTGTCTTCGTCGAGCGCCTCGTGCTGCACCACGGAAGCGATGCTGATATGGTGCGTCGCCAGGACGCGCGTCACCTCCGTCATCACGCCGAGGCGGTCCATCACCAACAAGCGCAGATAGAACCGGCTGCGAACGGATGCTGACGGTTGCACCACGATGCCGTTGGCCGCGCCGGACCAGAGCCGCGACGTTTGCAAAGTCCGCTGTGCCCGGCCCACGGCGAGGTCGATAAGGTCGGCGACGACGGCGCTGGCGGTCGGCATCATGCCGGCGCCTCGGCCATAGAGCAGCGTGTCGCCGACCGCGTCGCCCAGGATGCGCACGGCGTTGTACGCGCCGCGCACCTGCGCCAATAGAGTTTGATGGCGCAGCAACACGGGCGAGACGTGCAAGGCAAGATGGCCCGTCGGTCCATTGTTGCGCTGCGGCGCAAGGTCGAGCCAGGCCTCGGCGAGCAGCTTGATAGTGTAGCCCAATTCCTTGGCGTAGCCGATATCCACCTGCTGGAGTTCGGCGATGCCGCGGCGGTCAATGGCGGCGAACGGCACGGTGACGCCGAAAGCCAGCTGGGCCAGGATGGCGAGCTTGTGGGCGGCGTCGCTGCCGTCCACGTCGAGCGTCGGGTCGGCCTCGGCATAGCCCCGCTGCTGCGCGGCCGCGAGCGCGTCGGCATAACTCCAGGCCTGCTCGCTCATGGCCGTCAGGATGAAGTTGCTGGTGCCGTTCAGGATGCCTTGCAGCGTCTGCACCTGGTTGGCGGCCAGGCTCTGTCCCAGCACGGCGATCACCGGCACGCCGCCCATGACGCTCGCCTCGAAGGCGACGATGCGCTCGTGGCGTCGGGCGGCGGCGAACACTTCCTCGCCATGCTCGGCCAGCAGCGCCTTATTGGCCGTGACGACATGCTTGCCGGCCGCGAGCGCGTCGAGGACGACCTGTTTCGCCCAGGTGGTGCCGCCGGCCACTTCCACGATGACTTGGATATTAGGGTCATTCAGGGCGGGACTGACTTCGGTGGTCAGCAGTTCGCGCGGCACCGGAACGGCGCGCTGCTTGTGCGGATCCCGGACGACGACGCGGCGCAGCGCCAGCGGCCGACCGGCGCGGAGCGTCAAGCGATCCGGCCGTTCGAGCAGCAGTTTGGCGACGCCGCCGCCGACGGTGCCGCAGCCAACGAGTGCAATGCCGAGCGGTTCCATAACGGTACGCGAAACGTAAGCGGATTCAGGATAGATATTGCGTCAAGAAGCGTTTGCTTTGCCGAAGGGCTTGCTTGCGCCGTTCTAGCGATCCCTCGAAGGCGCGGTCTTCCACCTCGATGCAAACGTCGCCCTGATAGCCGACATCGGTCAACGCCGAAAAGACGCTGCCCCAATCGACATCGCCGAGGCCGGGCAGTTTCGGCGTGTGCCAGCCGAGGCCGAGGATGCCGACTTCGTTGAGCCTCTCCCTATCGATGCGCGTGTCCTTGGCGTGGACGTGGACGATGCGCGTGCCGAATTCGCGGATGCAGCGCGCCGGGTCGATGTGTAGCCAGATCAAATGCGACGGGTCGAAGTTCAACCCGAGGGCGGCGTCCGGGAAGTCGGCGAACAGCTGGCGCCAGACGGCCGGCGTCGCGGCCAAGTTCTTGCCGCCGGGCCATTCGTCGGGGCTGAAGAGCATTGGGCAATTCTCGATGCCGAGCGCGATGCCTGAAGCCTTGGAATGGCGGATGATGTCGGGCCAAACGCTTTTCACGAGCGGCCAGCTGGCTTCGACGCTTTTCGCGGGATCGCGGCCGATGAAGGTGTTGACCACCGGCACGCCGAGCTTGGCCGCCGCGTCGATGACCTTCTTCAAATGGACGGCGACGACCCCCCGATGGGCCGAATCCGGGTCGAGCGGATTGGGATAGTAGCCCAATCCCGAGATGGCCACGTCATGTGATTTCGCCAAGGCGCGGACGCGCTCGGCCTGGCCGTCGTCGAAAGCGCTGGCGTCGATGTGCGTGATGCCGGCGTAGCGCCGGTCGGCGCCGCCGGGCGGCCAGCACATCACCTCGACGCAGGCGAACCCTTCGTCGGCGGCGAAGCGGAAGACCTCGTCGAGCGACAGGTCGCCAAAGATGGCGGAGACGAAGCCCAGGCGCATGAGGTCACGCTTCCTTGACGCGGCCCAGGTACTTGCCCGTTTCGGTGTCGATGGTGACAGTCTCGCCGGGGCTAATGAACGGCGGCACCGAGGTCTTCAGTCCCGTCTCCAGGATGGCGGGCTTGTAGAGCGCGGTGGCCGTCGCACCCTTGATGCTCGGCTCCGTTTCAGCGACGACCAAATCGACCTTGGCCGGCAACTCGATGCTCAGCGCCTTTTCGTCGTAGAAGATGACGTGGGCGTTGTTGTTCTCTTTTAGATACAACTCGAAGTCGCCCACCAATTCCGCGGATAGCGTGACTTGATCGAAGCTCTCGGTGTCCATGAACACCAGGCCGTCGTTGTCCTTGTAGAGATATTGCATCTCGCGCTTGTCGAGATAGGCCTGCTCGACCTTGTCTTCAGGGTGGACGCGGAGATCGTTGACCAGGCCGCTTTTAAGATTCTTGAGCTTGAGGCGCAGCTTGGACGGCAGGTTGCCGGGCGTCTTCAGGTCGCGGTCGAGGCAGTAGAAGAGTTGGCCGGCGTCGCCGACGATCACCATGCCCTTGCGTACTTCGCTGTACTGGATCGAGGCCATCGTTCATCCTCTATGGGTTCGTCGTGGCGCGAATCGCCGCGCCTCGAAGGGAGAACGGAGCGGGGGGCTTGGTTGGCCCCCCGCAAAATCCGTTCGCTATTTTGCTTTCACGTCGTAGCACCAGAGCTTGTCTTGCTCGCGCAGGTAGAGTTTGCCGCCGACGATCACGGGATGCGGCCAACTCGGGCCTTTGGTGTCGGGAATCTTGAAACTACTCTTTTCCTTGTAGCCGGTCGGGGTGGCTTCGGCCAGTGCGACGATGCCGTTTTGGTAGCGCAGGTAGAGGTTGCCGTCCGCGAAGGAGATGGCCACCGAGCCGTTGCCCTTGGTCGTCGCTTTCTTCTGGCCCCATTCGTCGGGGATTTTGCCGGTCATCAGGTCGGCGCAGTACAGCGAAGCCCGGTCGTCGCGGCTGCCGTAGACATGCTTATCGACCAGCACGACGCCGCCGTGCTTGTTGTTCAACTCCTTGTTGAAATAGACCTCTTCCACCTTGAAGGTGCCCTGCGCTTCGGGGATGACCTTGATGAGGGCGCCGCCGCGGCCGTAACCGGCGCAGCAGAAGATGTGGTCCTTTTCGACGATGCAGGTCGGGATGTTGGCCGTGTTGCCGCCGAAGCGGTCCTTGGCGTCGCCGTAGCGCCACAGGAGCTTGCCCTCCTTGGCGGAGAAGCCGACGACGCCATTGGCGAGGAGCGTGACGTATTGTTTCACGCCGCCGATGTCGGCGATGACGATGGAGGAGTAAGCCGCGGAGTCGCCGTTGGGGACGACGCCCTTCCAGATTTCCGCGCCCGTTTTCTTGTCGAGGGCGAGGACGGTCGCATCCTTGCCGCCGGGAGTGACGATGAGTGTGTCGCCATCGACGAGCGGCGATTCGGAAAAGCCCCAGGCGCCGCAGCCGCCCTTGTAGTCCTTCTTGAAGTCCTTGCGCCACATCTCGGTGCCCTTGGCCGCGTCGAGGCAGACGAGGTCGCCGCCCTGTCCAACGGCGTAGACGAGGCCGTTATTCACGGTCGGCGTGCAGCGCGGGCCGGCGTAGCCACCGGGAGCGCCGGCTTTGCCGACCTTGGTTTCCCAGAGGAACTTGCCGTTGCCGCGGTCCACGGCGACGACGTAGCAGCTATCGCCCTTGTCGCCCATCGAGAAGATTTTATCGCCGACGACCGAGACGCCGGAATAGCCGCTGCCCAGGCCGGTGGCGGCTTCTTTCCAGGCCAGGGGCGGACCTTCGGCGGGCCACTCTTTCAGCAACCCCTTGTCGGGCGAGTGGTCGTCGCGGTTGGCGCCGCGAAAGGTGGGCCAGTCGGGGTCGGCTTTATCGTCGGCGGCGCGCGTGGCGAACGTCGAACCGGCGGCCAGCACGGCCAGCAAGCCGCCCAGGGCTAACCAACGCTTCATGGATTGTCTCCTGCAAGGTGGGACCCGCGCCCCAGCGCGGAACTCGGAGCGGGAAGACGCGAAGCACGTTCGCGCTTTAGGTGAGCAAGTATGAACTATAGAGGGGGCCAAGCGATGCCGCAAGCATTCCAGTGCCGATAAGAGGAGACAGTGGGAAAGAGAAATGGGCACTCTTACGTCGATCACCCTGTCACCTTGTCTTCCGCTTGGCGCTCCGCGCTTACCAAGGCGTCGAGCAGTCCTTCTTGCAGCAGCACTAGCTGCACGCGGCGGTCGATGTGCGCGTCGGCCTCCAGGCAGCGGTCGAGCCATTCCAGGAGGCGTTCCGGCCCGTGTCGTTCCGCGAGACGTTGCATGGCGCGCAGGTCGTCGGCTTCGGCCGGGCCGGGCGACCCGCCCAGGCTAAGGCGCAGGGCGGCGGTCAGGAAGTCGATCAATAAACGTAAGGCCAGGCCGGAGCGGCGCCGCTGCATGGCCGATTCCTTGCCCGCTTCCTCCACGAACTGTCCCCATTGCTTCGCCAGGGCGACGCCGTCGGGTTTCGCGTCCGTCAAGCTTTGCACCAGCTGGCGACGGAAGTCCCAGAGTCCCGGATCGGCGAGGGCCAACGCTTGCCCTGGACTGCCGGCCCCGAGGCGCACCAAGCGGTCGATGGCCGAGGCTTCCACGCCTTGAGTTCGCAACAAGTCGCCGACGATGGCATCGGGCAGAGGAGCGAAGCGCACGACCTGGCAGCGCGAAACGATGGTCGGCAGCTGCCGGTCGATGCTCGTGCCGATGAGCAACAGCACCGAGCCGGGCGGCGGTTCTTCGAGCGTCTTCAAGAAGGCGTTGGCGGCGGCGTTATTGCTGATTGGGTCGTCGAGGTCGTCGGCGTCGTCGAGGATGGCGACCTTGCCGTGGCCGCGCACGGGCTTTAACGAAAGACTCCGGCATAACTCGCGCACCACGTCAATGGGCAAGGATTGACTATCCTCGGGCCGAGCGGCGGTGAAGAAATCGGGATGCGTGCCGGCCTCCACCTGGATGCACCCGGGACAGCGGTCGCAGGCTTCGAGCCGGCCATCGGGAGGATTCTCGCACAAGAGCGCCTTGGCCAGCTCCAGAGCGAACAGGCGCTTGCCCACGCCGGACGGCCCGGTGAAGAGGTACGCATGGGCGAGCCGGCCGCGGCGCCGCGCCTGGGCGAAGGCCTGCACGGGTAGGTCGTGGCCTCGGACGCGCTGCCAACTCATGGCGTCGCTCCTCGCGCGTCGAGGAATTCGCTCACCCGCTGCCACACCAGTTGCCGCACGTCCTCCGCGGACCCCGTGGCGTCGATGACCTGGACGAGATCGGGTCGCCGTCGGGCTTCCGCGAGAAAGCCGGCCCGGACGCGCGCGTGAAACTCGCCGTCGCGGCTTTCGACCCGGTCGGCGGGCCGTCGACGCCGTGCCCGGGCGACTTCCAATGGCACGTCGAGGACGAGCGTCAAATCGGGTTCGAGTCCGCCGGTCGCCAGCTGGCCCACTTCCCAGAGCAAGCGTGGATCGAGACCGCCGGCATGTCCCTGGTAGACGACGTTGGCCAGGAGATAGCGGTCGGCGACGACGACTTGGCTAGCGTCGAGCGCGGGCCGAATGATCTCCGCCGTCAACTGGGCGCGGCTCGCCATGAAGAGCAAGGCTTCGGTGGCCAGCGAAAGAGCATTGCGTTGGTGCAATAAAACGTCGCGGAGCAGGTCGCCGACGACGGTGCCGCCGGGATCGGCGCACTCGGTCACGGCCCGGCCCTCGGCGCGCAGCCGCTCGGCGAGCCAGCGGCACTGCGTCGATTTGCCGGTGCCGTCCACGCCGTCCAGGGAGAGAAAGGGGCCGCGAGGCATGGGATGTCGGGGTCAGGCGGAAAGGCCGAGTTCTTGGAGCGATTTTTAGGCCATGATCTGGTCGAACAGGTTATCCAGTTGTTCCCAACTCATGGCTTCCAGACGTTGCCGCGCTTGGTCGCTCGGCGATCCGTGTTTTCTTGCCAGCAGCCGTGGCAGCACATCTCGCTTTCCTTCCATCCGCGCTTGGTCGAAGATTATCATAGGTATTTATTACCCCACATCGACGAATACGCGATAGTCGATGGCTTGGTATTCATCCGCTCACTCCGCCAGGCCGAGTTCCTGGAGGGACTTCGCCGCGATAATTTGCCGGGTTAGACGAGTTAGCTGACTTACATCCATAAGTTCGAGTCGCTCTCGCACTTGCTCTGTTGGTTTGCCGAAGCGCTCTTCCAAGAGTTCGAGCAGCACTTGGCGCCTTCCTTCCATCCATCCGCGCCTGATCGAAGATCGTAAATGCCATCTGTCGCGCTCTCGTGTAGGTGTTCGTATTCATCAGTCGCTCGTACTCCGCTTGCTGTCCTCCTTCGAGCGGCAAGTAGGCGTGGACCATCTCGCCGAGCAGGAACTTGCGCTAGTGCAGTGTCAAGGCTTGACTTTAGGGTCGCGGGTCTGAATTCTGGCGAATTCAGCTACGGGGGTCGTTGTCTGAGTAGCTGAATTCGCCAGAATTCAGACGAAGTGCGGGACGCCGCTACCCTAAATCGAGGCTTT
>JBBSES010000033.1:0-15984 GCA_038239465.1 Gemmatales bacterium | reverse complement strand
GTCTTGTTTACGTTTCGCGAAACGTAAACAAGAAGCGGAGAGACACTCATTTCGATTGCGGCACCGCGCCCAGGCCGCGCCAAAAATACCACGTCGCGATCGATCGATACGGCCGCCACGGTTCCGCCAACGCTTCCAATTCCTTGCGTCCCGGCATCTCATCTAATTCATAATGCCGCCGTACGCCAGCGCGCAACCCTAAATCATCGACGGGCAATACATCGGGCCGGCCAAGCGAGAAGATCAGGAACATTTGCGCCGTCCAACGGCCGATGCCTCGCACCGGCAGCAAATGTTCGATGGCCGCCTCGTCTTCCATTTCGTGCAGCGCGTCGAGCGGTACAACTCCCGTGTGGACCTTCTCCGCCAGGTCGCGCAACGAGCGTTGTTTATTCGCTGACAGGCCAGCGCCGCGAAGCATCTCGTCGCTCAATCCCAGAAGGGCCGCGGGCGTCACCAGACTTTCGGGCATGGCCTGGCATAGCCGGCCGTGAATGGCCAGCGCCGCTTTCGTCGATATCTGCTGCGCGACGATGGAACGCACCAGCGAACCGAAGCGGTCGGCGTTGAGCGTCAACGTGCAAGGGCCGACGACGGCGATGAGCTGCTTCAGTATCGGGTCGCGCCGGGCCAGGTGGCGCCTGGCCTTGCGGAAGATAGCTTCGTCCACGAGATTAATCCGGGGTGCCGGGCGCCGCGGTGGCGGCTTCCTGTTCGATGTGTTCGATAATCGCGGCGGCGACATTGACGCCGGTCGTCTTTTGAATCCCTTCCAGGCCGGGCGACGAGTTGACTTCCATGATCATCGGCCCGTCGGCCGATTCGATCATATCCACGCCGGCCACCCTCAAGCCAAGAACGCGCGTCGCCGCCAAGGCCATCTTGCGGCCTTCCGCGGATAGGCGCAGCTTCTTCGCCTTGCCGCCGCGGTGGATATTGGAGCGGAATTCCCCGGCGATTGCCTGCCGGCGCATGGCGGCGACCACCCGGCGGCCGACCACCAACGCGCGCACGTCGGCGCCTTTGGCCTCGCTGATGAACTTTTGAATCAATATGTTTTGATCCAATCCATGAAAGGCTTCGATCACCGAACTGGCCGCCCGCTGCGTCTCCGCCAACACGACGCCAATGCCCTGCGTGCCTTCCAATAATTTCACCACTACCGGCGGGCCATCCACCCGTTCCATGCAGCCGGGTACGTGATCCGCCTGGCGCGTGAATACCGTCGGCGGCAGACCGATATCGTGGCGGCTCAATATCTGCAAACTCCGCAGTTTGTCGCGCGACCGGGCGATGGCCTGCGACTCGTTCAAACAATAGATGCCCATCATTTCAAACTGGCGGACGACGGCCAATCCGTAGAACGTGATCGAGGCGCCGATACGCGGGATCACGGCATCGACCGGACCCACGGGTTCCCCTTGATAGAGCAATTCCGGCGTCTGCTTGCTGACGACGATATCGAATTGCAGCGTATCCAACACGCGCACGTGATGGCCCCGATGCCGCGCCGCGTCCGCCAGCACGCGCGTGCTGTAGAGCGACGATTGCCGGGAGAGAATGACCAGACGCATAAGATGTCCTTGGTCAGTTGTCAGTGGCTTTGAAAGCAATCATCTAGCAACGGTCACGGGCTACGGACTACGGACGCAAGAGATACTTCCGGCTAACATCGACGACGAAATCGCCAGCGAGGGCGCTACGGCCCAGGATGACGGGGAAGATCATGCAGGCACGGCTGGTCACGGTCATGGAGACGCGCTTGTGCAGTCGGCCCAAGCGCAATGAGGTTTCGATCAGGGGCCGCTCTTCGTGGGTGCCGGACGAATTGCGGACCACGACCATGCGCAACACCGGAGTTTGCACGACGGTGATTTCCTCGGGATGCCGGCGGCGCAGAGCCAGGTGCAATTCCGCGATCACGCCATCATTGGTTTCGTTGAGGATGCAACGCTGGGCGCCCAACGCCGAGGTGCGTGCCCCGGTGTCGATCTTCACTTTCACGTGCGTGGCGCCCCAGTCGGCGAAATCGACGTACTCCTTCCAGCCGATGACGAGCGGCCGTTGGCGTTTGGCTTCCATGATGAGGCGCCTCGGGAGCGTGTTTCGTGCCAAACTCAATTTAACCGCCGGCCAAAGGGGGGTTGCTCTCGGTAGTTCCGTCAAGGCGCCTGGCGCCGCCGCACGATTTCGCGCACCTGAAAATAGCCGAGGAACAAGACCGCCAGCACGACCGAAGCGCCGACAATGACGAGTTTGCGCGTCTCGGGCAGCCAGCTGGCCGGCTTGGGCAAGGCGTCCTGCAAGATTTGCCGGTGTTCACGCAGTTGCGCGGCGTTCAGAGCGCGGTCCCAGGAGCAGCGGTCGAGGACGTCGTGGGCGGCCACCACATCCCCTTGCGCGTTGAGCAGTTCGCCCAGGAGCCAGAAGAGGCGGGCATCGTACTGGCTATCGGCCGGCAGCCAGAGGAGCAGCTGTTGCGTAATAGCCATCGCGTTGCCCGGAAGCTTGGCGCGCTCGGCGGCGGCGAGCGTGCCTGCTTCATAGTTGCCGATCTCGCCGACGAAGCGGACGCCAAAGAGGTCGTCCACGGCCTCCGCCGGTCTGGCCTTGCCGTTGTTGTCCGCGAGTTCCTTGGCACGGGTGCCCAGGAGTTTCAACTGTTGCTTTTCAACTTCGCGTATCCAGGCGAGTTGTTCCTTCGTCCATCCCGCGGGCGGCTCACCTTTGGGAAGATAGTCTCGCGCCAGGGAAAGATAGGTGCGTGCCCGGTCGCTCTCGCCGACGATTTGATAGGCCGTGCCGAGGTTGGCGTGGGCCATGAACGCGGGAACGCCGCGCAATGGCCGTTCGCGGTCGCGGATCAGCGGTTCTAGTAGTTGAATCGCCTCTTGATATTCGGCCAGGCCAATCAGGACCGCACTAAGGTCGATCTTGTCCTCGGCCGTGCCGGTGCCGGCCTTGATCTTGGCCCCCAGCGCGGCCTTACGTTGAAGGGCCTGGTCGCGCAAGGCATTGTCCGACTTGTTGGGATTCCGCACATCGACCTGATCGCTCAGCGCAACCTTTAACGTGGATAGGGGCAACGGCTGCACGCTCTCGGGGCCGGGGGTCGGGCCGAGCGCCTTGTCCGTAAAGCTGTACACGCCAGCGCTAAGCGGGGCGGTCCACGCCAAAAGGAGAACGAACAGCGCCGCGCAACGCATTGCCGGCCTCCGTGCGGTCAGCGGTGGGTGGACTGCAACAACGCCCAGACTTCGTCGGTCACGTCGCAGCCGCCGGACAGGTTGGTAAAAATCGTCAGGGGCGTGTAAATAATGCCCCAGGGGATCCCCCACCACCCCAAGCATAGCGACAGGCCGACGTAGGGCAAGCCGCGCAGGATGCCGATCTCGTCGGGACGGAGGAGAAAGATGTCGGTCGGACGCCGCAACGTGATGACAAACAAGGAGATGCAGTATTCGTAAAAGACGAAACAGCCGCCGGCGCGCAGCGTTTGTTCGATTTCGGACAGGGTCAGCTTGTCGATGCCGCGAATGGCCATACGTTCGATCCCGAGGCACTTGGTGCGGCATTTGCACATGAAGCTCTTCTGATCCCATCGCGCTCTAATCTACGGAATCATGAGCGAAATATCCGCAAGAGTGCCCAATTGACGGGCACGGATATCGGGTGTGTTCAATAAAGGAGTTGCAATCGTCATGGTCGCTCCGACGCTACAACAGGAGTTGGAACAACAGGTGCGGCAGCGAACGGGAAGACGCATCCGCGATCTCGCCATCGAGGTTCGCGCCGAGGAGGTCGTGCTGCGGGGCCGAGCGGAGAGCTATCACCTCAAGCAGCTGGCTCAGGAAGGCATCTACGAGGTGCTGCCGCGCATTCGCCTGGAGAACGCCATCGTCGTGGAAGCGGCCAACTAGCGCGCGGCTTCGTGCGTCGCCGTCACGGTCGTGGTGATGCCCCCGCGCGGCGTGAAGGCGCCGACCACCCGGCAGCGGCGCGGCTGGCAGGCAGCCACGAAATCGTCCAGCAGCTGATTCACCACCTTCTCGTAGAACACCCCTCGATCGCGGAACCCCTGCAAGTACAACTTCAACGACTTCAACTCCACGCACGAATCGCCGGGCGTATAGGTGTACGTGATCGTACCGAAATCGGGCTGCCCCGTGATCGGGCATATGCTCGTGAACTCGGGGCAAACGATATCGATGACATAATCGCGGCCCGGCGCGGGATTGGCGAAGGTATCCAGTTGGCCGACGGCGGGGACGTGGATGGTGTTCATGCGAAATCTCGGCGGTTATGCTCCGCTTCCATGACTTCTGGTTCCCAGGCTCCTGCCTGGGAACCCACTTCCCGGAGGCTCTGCCTCGTCAGCGTGCGTTCGCATGGGCGGCACGTCGAAAGCGCTCCGACGAAGCGGAGCCTCGGGGGCTGCATTCCCAGGCGGAGGAACGAGGAACTCATTTCAACTTCGCCGCGATAACGACCGGAGGCTGCGGATGCGCCACTCCGCCAATCGTCGTCGTGCTTCCCAACGACAAATTCGCCATCGGCACCGCGTACTTGGGGTCTACCTTCAATTCGATCTGAAAGTCGGCGGCCGTCGGAGCGATGGGAGCCAACGGCGCCGCCAATGTAACTCCCGCCGGCAAGCCGTCGAGCTTGAGCGCCACCGCTTCCTTGAAGACCGCCTGGCGAACGATCTTGCCTTTTAACGTTATCGTTTGGCCCGGAGTCAATATCACGTCGCCCGCCTGTATTTCTATCCTATATGGACGCAATACATTGATGGCGACCAACGGCCCCACGGCCAAGCGATCGACGTTGGCGATCTTCGTCTTGCCTTGAACGACGAGCGCCGTCTTGCCCTCCGGCACTTGCGGGCCGGGCGTGAGCGTCAGCGTGATAGTTAAAATGTTCGCGGCCGCGCTTCCGGGCGTGAGCGCGAAGATAGTGGCCGGCAACGGCTGGCCCGGCGGCGTCAGCTGGGGCAACGATGCCGTCACCTCGATGGGCAACGCCATCGCCTCGGGCGTGCGCGTCAGCGTGATGGGCAACGGCGTCGCATAGCCGCGCACCACGTCGAGCATCGCCGGCCCCTGCACGGCGAACGGCTCGGCGCCGGTCAGCGCCAGGGCGAAGTTCGGCAGCGACAGCACCGACGTGGACGGGTTCACTTCCTTGCCCAGCACCAACTTTTGCTCGGCGACGCGGCGCAATTCCTTGCCGTCGCTCGTCGCCTTGCCCTCGACGCGCAACAGGACGGGAGCGGCGAGCGTGGCGCCGGCGGCCGCGCTCAGGGTCAAAATTCCCGAAGTGCCATTGGCGGGCACGTCGCCGCCAGTCGCGGTCACGCCCGGCGGCAAATCGGGGATGGCCAGCTGTATCGAACCGGTAAATCCCTGACGAATGACAGGAATGAATAATATGCTTGATCCGCCGCGCGGCACGTTGACCTCCGTCGCCGGCAAACGCAACTCGAAATCGGGCACCACCGCTTCGACGCTCAGGCGATAGACGAAGTTCAGGCCGCCGCGATGGCGCTGGTCGAACAATTCTACCTTCAAGAGGGTGACGCCCGCCGGCACGGTGAGGTCCACGACCGGATCGGCCGCCTTGGTCGGCGGCTGGCCGGGCACTACCGCCGGCACGTCCACGTCATCCACGAGGGCCAGCTGCTTGCCGGCCTGGTCGCTGACACGGAGGACGCCGTCGAGATTGGAGCCGAGGCTCTCTGCTTGCACGCGCAGCCGATAGCGCTGCCCGGCGGCCACGGGAAACTGGAAGCGGTCGATATCGCCCTTCGCTTCGAGCCGGCCATTGATCGTCAACGGCGGCAAAATGTCGAGCGCCTTGGGATCCTTGCCATCCGTCTTGGTCCAGGCGCGCTCCGGCAGATCGCCGACGGCGAGGAGGGCCGGCAGCGCGCCGGGTTTACCGACGCCATCGAGCGCGAGGAACGCCGTACCCGTGGTCTGGGCGTCGTCCAGAGGCCGGCGCACCTCGACTGGGTTGGCGAGGCTGCCCCCGCGCAGCGTGAACGCCACGGTGTCGCCGCGGCGGCCGCCGAGCGGGAATATCTCTTCGACGATATCGTAGTCGGCGATCTTCAAACGATAGAAGGGCGGCGCCGCCCCGCGGTAGCGCGTGTCGGAGATTTCGACGACATAATCGCCGTCGGCCGGCGCCGTGAAAACGATACGGCAATCGCCGCGCAGGGATTGGCTGTCGTCGGCCGCGAGAAAGCGGTTCTTACTATCGGTTAAGCGCAACTGCGGCACGATGCCCGAGCCGAGTCGGGCCGCTTCCGTCTCGACGACCAAACGTTGCCCCTGTTTAGCGTTGAAGCGAAAGCAATCGATATCGCCGCCGGCGCACTCGCCATTGACGACGACGGGCACATCGACCTTTTGCGCCTTGTCGAAGCTGCTGTTGTCCTCGACCTCGTTGATCGCCGGGAAGTGGTCGATGCAGAAGAGGAACAGGGGGGCAAGGCCGTCCTCGGTGGCGACGCGCGCCGGATAGATGCCCACCGGCACGGCGGCATCGACGGTCAGGCGGATGCGCGCCTGCGCCGGGTTCGACTTGGCGTCGGGCACCATCGTTTGCTCGGCCTTGAACGGCAGCACCAATCGCGTTTGCGGAGTCAGATTCGTACCGGCGATGACCACCTCGACGGGCTTGCCGCGCTCGGCGCCGCGCGGGCTGACGCGCGCGACGGTCGGCGGCGCGGCGGCGGCCGTGAGCGGTGAAGCCAACGCGACGAGCAAGGCGAGGTGGCGGATCATGGCGGAACTCCTGCACGGGCGGATCGAGCGCGAGACATTCATGCCGTCGCCGCGAAAGGGATTGGCTCCAGGCGAACGATACTCACCAGCGAAACCACTTCGTAGCGGTCGAAATATGGATCGGTATCCGGCACGCGCATCCCGATGATCACCGAATGCTTGCCCACCAAATAGAGCGGTCGGTCTCGTTCCATGACTTCGTAAGACTTGCCATTCATCATGACGATACGGAACGGCTGAAACGGTTCCCTTTTCAACGCCGAATCGAGATCCTGGGGTGCCAGCATAGTTACCTCGTCTTTAGGAAGGGTCCGCGCCGTCGATCGCGTCGTCCACGCCCCATGCTTGTTCGGTGGGAAACCTGGACACGTCGAGGCCCGTTTCGTCCGCCGCCTGGAGACGGGCCTCGGCGTAAGCGTCCGCCAAGACCTCCACGGCGTGCCGGCGCAGGGTGCCGCTTTCGAGCAGTTGCCGCAACTCGCGCCGCTGCTCTCGAATGGTGGCCCGCCACGATCCCGAACGCAGGTCCGGCTGGCAATCCCATTTCAGCAAATGGGTGAGCAAGACAATCAATCGGCTGAACACCTCTCGCCGGTCGCGCCTGGCCATGTCCGTGAGGTACTCGCTCAAGTGAGCGTGGTCCATATCCGCGTAGCGGCCCGCGGCGGCCATGGCGGCCATGGCCTCCAACCAGGCGGTTTCGTCCGTTTCGTAGAGCGAAACGAGCGAGGATACTTCGGCCGCGGTCATCGTTCGTCCCTCGCTTCCGTCATTCGTTACGCCGATTTGAGTGTACTGGACGCGAATGGAACAAGGAAGCCGCCGCCGAAAATGCTTTGCGGCCCGATCCGCCGACTTCTACAATCCCCGCAATGAATGTGCGCCCCCTTTCCCCAGCGAGGCTCCTCATGCCCCTGACCATCGCTTGCCCGAGTTGCGCCGCGGCTTACCAGGTGCCCGACGCCATGCTCGGCAAAAGCGTGCGCTGCACGCGCTGCAATAACGTCTTCAACGCCGAGCAAAGCGCGGCACCCGTCAACCTCATGCCGGAGCAGGCTATGCAATCCGCGCCACCATGAGCGAGGGATACGTGCCCGATCTCGAACCGCGCCGGCCCGTCACCGCTCCGGCCGGTTCGAACAATACTCTGTGGATCGTCCTGGGCACCGTCGCGGCCGTCATGGTCGGCTATGCCGGCGTGATCGTCGTCTGCCTGGCGGCGATTTCCATGATCGGCACCAGCTCTCAATCGACGTTTAGCAAGGTCGGCAGTTCATTGAGTAACGTAACGAATAGCGGGCGGTGACAAGACAAGGAGACGGGGAGACAAGGAGACACATTTGAATGGCTCGGGGCGCGAAACGGCAAGCCCTGTTTTTGTCTCCTTGTCTCTCTGCTCCTTGTCTCCTTGTCTTTTGCTATTTTCCACCTGACGGCACATACTGCGTCAGCCAGGCGAACACTTCCTTATGCCAAAACTGGCTATTCGCCGGCTTGAGTACCCAGTGCCCCTCGTCCGGGAAGTTGATGAACTTCGACGGCACCTTTTGACGTTGCAGCGTCGTGAACAACTCGTGTCCCTGCCCGACCGGACAGCGGAAGTCGAGATCGTTGTGGATCACCAGCATCGGCGTCTTGAACTTGCCGAGGTTGGCCGCCAAACGATGCGGCGAGTGCTTCTCGTAGGAAGCCCGGTTCTTGCCCCAGGGCGGGCCGCCGTGTTCCCACTCGTCGAACCAGAGTTCGTCGGTGGTGGCGTACATGCTCTCGAAGTTATAGACGCTGCAATGCGTGATGAGCGTCTTGAAGCGCCCCGTGTTGACGGCGAACCAATTCATCATGTAGCCGCCGAACGAGGCCCCGGCGGCGGCCATGCGATCCTTATCTATGTAGGGCTGCTTCTCCATAAAATCGAGGCCGGCCATGAGGTCCTCATAACACTTGCCGCCCCAATCGCCGCTGATCTCGTCGATATACTTTTGGCCAAAGCCGGTGCTGCCGCGCGGATTGGGCATGGCGACGACGTACCCCTGCGCCGCCCACGCCTGCGGATTCCAACGATAGCTCCAGCCGTCCTCCCAGGCGCCTTGCGGGCCGCCGTGGACGAGATAGACTAACGGCCATTTCTTCTTCGGATCGAAGCCGGGCGGCTTCAATATCCACATGTGCATGGGCGTGCCGCCGGCCCCCTCGACGGTGACGCTCTCGGGCCGCGGTAGGTCGAGTTCGGCCAATAGTTTGACGTTGGCCTTGCTGACGTTACGCGGCTCCACCGCCTTCAACAGACTCTTATCGTCTACATAGAACGGGCCGGTGGCGACGAACACCTCGTTGGGATGGTGCATGGCGGCGCGAGCGAAGGCCAATGTCAGCCCGTCATTACTGATGGATAACGCCGTGTTGTGATGCCCCTCGCTGACGACCGTCGGTTTGCCCGATTTCACGCTGACGACGAAGATCGGCGACGCCGCCTTCTGCTCGGCCGTGAAGAGCATCGCTTTGCCATCGCCCGTCCAGATCGGCGTATCCACCGAGGCGTCGAATCCTTCGGTAATGCTGCGCGGCTTGCCCGTGAACGCGCCGCCCGCGTCGCAGTCCACGAGCATCAGTTGCCAGCGATCCGCCTCGAAGCCGGCGCGCTTTTGCGCGCGATAGGCCAGCTGCTTGCCGTCCGGCGAAAAGCGCGGGCCGCTGTCCGCCGCCAGGTTGTCGGCCGTCAGGTTCTCCACCTTGCCGCCGGCCACCGGCACCCGGCAGATATCGTAATTGGTACTCCACGCTTCGTCGCGCTCTGGCACGGCCGTGAATACCAGATACTTGCCGTCCGGCGAGAAGGTGAAATCGTCGCCCGAGCTAAAGGTATCCGACGTCGGATAAGCATCGCGATCGCCGGGCGTTATATCTCTCGGCTCGCCGCCCAGGGGCATAACGAATAGATGTTGCCGTTTGTCCTCGACATATTCGTCCCAGTGGCGATAGAAGAGTTGCTTAAACACCTTGGCTTTGACTGGGTTCTTCTCGATCTCTTCCTTCTTCTTCTTGTTCGCCTCGTTGCTCTCCGCATACGGCTTGTCGGAGAACTCGGGATAGACCGCCGACACGAAGGCGATCGATTTACCGTCGGGCGACCAGATAGGACTGCTCGCTTCGCTGGCGACGGTCGTCAGTTGCCGCGCCTCCCCGCCCTGCACGTCGATAACCCAGATTTGGCTATCGCCGGAGCGGTTCGACTCGAAGAGGATTTGCTTGCCGTCGGGCGACCAGCGCGGCTGCTTGTCCTTCTTGCCTGCGTTGGTGAGTTGCCGCGGGGCGCCGCCATCGGTTGGCGCCAGCCACAGGGCCGACGCCGATTTGTTGCCGGGCAGGTCCACGCTGCCGGCGGCGTAGACGACGGTTTTGCCGTCGGGACTGACGCGCGGGTCGGCGACGCGCTGAAAGCGGAACAGGTCCTCGACCTTCATGGCCCGCTTGTCCTGCGCGACGAGCGGCGCCGGCACCAGGAACAGGCAGAGGAGCAACAAGGTGGAGCGCTTCATGGCAAATCCTCGATCCATAGTTGACGACGCTTCGGGAAGCGTTGAGAGGCGCGGTTCATCAAACAACCTCCATACGGCTCCCCTCCCCTTTAGGGGAGGGGAGCCAGAAGGTGGAATTCTAACCCGATACAATCCCAATATGAACATATTCATGGCCTGTCCGGCGCCGCCGCGTTCGCTGAAGGGCAATCGCGTCACGGCCGCGCGCTGGGCGAACATCCTGAAAAAGCTCGGGCATCGCCTGACCATCGACCGCGACTACGATGGCCGGCTCTGCGATCTCCTCATTGCCCTGCACGCATGGCGCAGCTATCCCGCCGTCGCCGCCTATCGCAAACAATATCCGCATGGCCCGCTGATCGTCGCCCTGACGGGGACCGATCTCTACCGCGATATCCGCACCAGCAAAAGGGCGCAGCGCTCCCTCGATCTGGCCGACCGCCTGGTGCTGTTGCAGCCGCGCGGCGTGGATGAACTGGCGCCGCGGCTGCGTTCCAAGGCACGCACCATCTACCAGTCGGCCGAGCCGGTCGGCGACCATCCGCCGGACATGACGAAAGGAATCGACGCCATCGTCATGGGCCATCTGCGGCACGAAAAAGACCCCTTTCGCGCGGCCATGGCGCTACGCCTTCTACCCGCCGACGTGCCCGTGCGCGTCACGCATTTGGGGCAGGCGTTGACGCCGGCGATGGCCGACCGCGCCGTCGCCCTAATGAAAGCGGAGCCGCGCTACCGCTGGCTCGGCGAGGTGCCGCGCAACCGTGCGCGGCGTCTGCTAGCGCGCAGCCATCTCCTCGTTCATACGTCGCGGATGGAGGGAGGGGCCAACGTGATTTCCGAAGCCTTGGCCGATGGCGTCCCCATGCTGGCCTCACGCATCGGCGGCAACGTCGGCCTCCTGGGCGCGCGCTACCCCGGCTATTACCCCGTGGGCGATACGGCGGCGTTGGCCCGACTCATGACCCGCGCCGCGGCCGAAGCGGCATTTTATCCACGCCTCAAGCAGTGGTGCATCGACTTGCATGGCCTCACGGAGCCGCGCCGCGAGGAAGCCTCCTGGCAAGCATTGTTGAATGAACTGGTTTCGGAGCCGTCCCATGCCCGTGAAGACGAAGCGCTGGAATGACCCGCGCGAAGCGGACGACGGCTACCGCCTGCTGGTCTGCCGCTTCCGCCCGCGCGCTCTGCCCAAAGCCGATGAAACCTGGGACGGCTGGTGCCGCGTCCTCGGCCCCAGCGCCAAACTGCTCGCCGACTTCCACGGCAAACACGCGCCGCCGATCGGCTTCGCCGAATTCCGCTGCCGCTACCGGGCAGAGATGGTCGAACAGCAAGAGCTAATCGACGAATTGGCGGCCATGAACGTGGAAGGCAAGACGATAACGCTCTTGTGTTCGTCGGCGTGCGTCGATGCGGGAAGGTGCCATCGGAGGTTGTTGAAGGAGTTAATTGAGGGGCAGGATGGAGGGTGAAGTTAAGGCTTGCCAATGCGCGCGATTGCCGCCGGAGAGGTACGATGTTGCCAGTTCCCTGTCAATTCAACCGCACATCAATGGAGGCCATGTACTTCTTCACATGCGACCAACTCGAGTTGACGGCGTCCTTGTCGATACCGGCGCGAGTAACGACGTGCTTCCAGAGATTGGAAAGGATATCGTCAACGTATTCGTTACGGAGTGCCGGATGGCCTGCTTTGGCGGCCGTGTAGGCACACAATTTGACACCGAGGAATCGCGTAGTGTTCGAAGAAAACCCGAACCAGGCAGTGTCGGCGCAGTAAATGTTGAAAAAATCGACGACGCGGTCCGAGGGAAGCGTTTTGAAAGTCTGATATCGCCCGTGGACCGTAGCGTAAAAGCCGGCCATCCGCGATAGGAGGGGGTGCAGCCCTTGCAGGCGTTCCCACGCCACGCCCTCTTTCGAGCGAAGACACGGCATCACGGTCATGCAGAGGCAGTCGTTGAAGAGCGATAAGCTCGTCAGCGTATCGATTTTTCTCTCAACGGGCGTGGAGCGGTCCTGAAAGTAGCCGGCCATCGCCGTCGGTAAAACTCCGGCATGAAGCAACGAGGTGCCCACCTGTTCGCCGAGACGGTCGTGCAGACACTCGCCTATGACGGTGCTGATATGCTCCAGGCGATCCACCAAGGACGACAGGGCTTCTTTGTTCATGGCGTGGCTATGTTCCGGAAACGACGAGTGGCTGACGAATACGTTTGTTAGCCAGTTCCAGGTCGAAAAACGCCGATCCTGGCGGCAAGCGGATGGTTGCTTTGGCGGGCAGCCCGGTGGTAAATCTCTTGACCAGTTTGCCGGTCGGGTCGTAAGCTTTGGCCCACGGTGCCACGATCTCATTGTCGTTGACGAGTTCGGCGAAGATGTCGGTGAGGCCGCGCATTTCCGCGGCGATTTTATGGTCCCAGATATCGACGTCGGTACCCGTGTCGAGATCGTCTAGTTCCGCCAATTGATTCGTGTCGATCTGATTCCCCACGCCGACCACCACGCACTTAATGGGATTGCGCTTTTCGTTGGCGATCGCCCGAGCGAGTTGCGTGGTATAGCGCTTCACCTCCGCCAAGTCCTCGAAGGCGCCGTCCGCCAGGAAGACGTAGATTCCCTTATTCGCGTCCGCGAAGCGCTCGGCGAAGTACTTGACGGCGGGCAACAGCCGAGTGCCGGCGCCAAATTCTATGGGGCCGCGTAGTTCGAGAGTCCGACATTGGGCGGCGGTGAAATCCCCCAGGACTTCCACTTTAGAGCCGTCTCCGCACGCCCAATAGACGACGGTCGTGCCACCGTCCTCATCCAGGCGTTCGGCCAAGAGGCCGATGAAATTCCGCGCCAGGGGTTGGACGAGGTTTTCCGTCGGCCGCATCAGGCCGCGACGCACGGCGTCTTCATGGGCGGCGGGTTGCATCCGTTTGACGTTGCGACCGTCGATCACTTTCTCGACGACCAGGCCGCGTCGTTCGTAGTCGGCCATGATCTCGGGGGGAACCTTTCCTTGCATGCCGCGCCCATACCAGTTGCGCATCGAATAACTGGCGTCCAGGGCCACCCCCGTTTGCCAACCTTCCTTTTTGGCCCCTTGCATCGTCGGCCGCATCAGGAATTGCACGACGGTCCCACTGGGACCCCGTTTGACGTTTACTTCCCCAAACTCGGGGATGACCCGATTGCTCGGCAGCTGGCAACTCCGCGGATCGACGGCCATGAGGACTCCCCGCTCGTTGAATTATTTCCATAACGAGAACACGAATGACCAGTGCAGCGCGATCGCGCGTAGAGACGGGAGCGCGATTTCCCCTCGGTCGCGCGAAAAGAACACCGTCTCGCCCGATTGGGTGGCCCTTTCCGCCACTGCAATCGCGCGGTTTAGCAAGGGTTGCCAATCGGCATCGGCCGGGTGATCCCTCAGCTTGCCCAATATGGTTCCGAGGGCGTTCATCCCGTTGGGGTCGAAGCTCGCTTCCAATCCCGCGAGAAGTCGTGCCGCCGCGCTCGTCAATTGATCGGGCGCTTGAACCGGCTTGCGCGAATGTTTCCGGGGCTTGCGCACCTTGCCGAGCAATTGGCCGACGGCCTCAAAATCGGCCGGGCGCTGGCGCGGGTCCTCCGAAAGGCACTGCTCCAACAATCGGGCCAAGCCCTTGGGAATGCTATTCCAATGGCTCAATAACGGTGTCGGTGTGCCGAATAAGGCATAACAACAGGTCTTGCCAAAGCCGTACACGTCCGAATAAGGGCCAACGGTTGCTCCGGGCAATTTTCCCATTTGCTCCGGGGCGGCATAATCGATCGTTCCGGCGATACTGCTGCCCATCACGGTACTCGACCGCGCTTGAGTGTTCTGTAAGGCCGTGGGCGAGATGGCCAAGCCGAAATCGATCAACTTGAGTTGCCAGCTTTCGCCCTCCCTCCGAACCAAAAGGTTGGCCGGCTTGACATCTCGATGCAACACGCCCTGGGAATGGGCCGCTTGAAGCCCATCGACCATTTGCTTGGCGACCGCGAGTAGATCCTCGACGGCCAAGGGTTGGCGTTTAACTTGCTCTTCCAGAGTGACGCCATCGAAAAACTGCATCACGAAGAATGGCCGAGACTTGGTCGCGGGGACAACGTAACCAAATTCGGAAAGGCGAACGATTGCCGGGTGTTCCAGCTTCCACAAGGTTTTTGCTTCATTCAGTACCATGTCCACGCCGCGGTCGAGGTCCGTGCCCAATAGAGCCTTGACCACCACTTTGTCCTGTAGTTGCTTATGCTGGCATAAGAACGCGACCCCGAAACCGCCCGCGCCAAGGATGCGGAGCGGATGATAGCGCCCCACGGGAAACGGAGCAAAGCGACTGGCATCGAGCTTGACGGCCTTGAGCAATTGCCGCAAGGCCCCGTCCCAATCGCGGCGCTCCAGCCCCGCCCGGTAGGCGTTAAAGCGCGCTTCAGCTTCCGCCGCCGGTTCGTTAACCAAATGTGCAACCGAGCGAAATGCGTGTTCGGCATTTTCGAAATCGCCAGCGGCTATCCCCAATTTGCCGAGGCCATTGAGTAAGGCGGGCATCTGTCGCCGCCGGTCTTCCGGCAGCAATCGGTATTGGGCCATCAATTGCTTGACCATGCGCCTCTCTTCGTCGGAGCGCACCGACAAGCTATCTCGCGGCCTTATCTCGGCGGGACCCAGATCGAATTTTCGCTGCATGGCGATAAGCAATTCGTACATGCCTTGATATTGTTTTCCCTGACGCGCCAACTCCGCGTGTACGTCAAGTACACCTTGTTGGATTTGCCCGACGGCCTGACCGATCTCGCCAAGCATCGATTCCAGACGGCCGCCCAGTTGGTTGAACGTCAGATGCAACGCGGCAAATCCCTGCTCTTGGACTTGTTGAAGCCTGCCCATACGCGCGAACGCCAGCCCTTGGGCAAGTTGTGGATCCTCCTCAATGGCCCGGCGGAAAAAGTAACGGACTCCGATGGCCAATAGCGTCTCGCCCTGACGTGCTTGGATCGTCAATAGTGCTGCCAGATGGGGATAATCGCCGCGCAAAGTATCGGCCAATGCGACCACCGTCTGGCTTTCTCGCTGAACCAAAGTAGTCGGATCGCTGAAGCGGGCAAAGTCGCCCGCCTGCCTCGTCAAGTCCTGATTCGTCAGCGAACCGCTGTCCAAAAGCTTTCGCTTTCGCGCCGCTCGCAACTGCTCCAGGCACTTGAGGCGATCGAGGGAAATCCCGTCGAGTTGCTTCGTTTGCAAGAACGTTTGGATTTGCTGCCCGAAGGCTCTCTCTTCCCCCGGTTGGACCTTGCTCTTTAACTGGTCCCACCAAGAATCACCCGCCAAGGCGATCTCCACGGCCCGCCAGGCGCGATCGTTCGCCGTTTGCAATGCCTTGACGATTTTTTGACTGTGATCAGTGAAATGTTTCGTGAGAAACGCAACCACGTGCTGGGCCGCGCCATCGCTCACGGACCCACCGACCGCCTGAAATGCGCCGCGGACCAGTTCGCGCATGACCAGCGCCGAAGCGATTTGCACAATACTCACTGGCGCCTCTCCGAGTCTGTTCTTGGTGCGTTGAAAGGATTGCGGCCCTGTTTACCTCCAACTGGGGAGAATTCTAGCATGAAGCATTGCCTGAGGCTCGCGCTTT
>JBBSES010000032.1:0-16246 GCA_038239465.1 Gemmatales bacterium | reverse complement strand
AGCCCGCCGCCGTCAAGGAAGCCGGCGACACGACGACCTACCGCGTGCTGCTGCGCGAGTTGCCGTTGACCCAGGGAGCCAATCGCATCGAGGTGCAAGCCGCCAATGCCGATGGCTGGTCGCTCAAGGCGGAAACGCTCGCATTGCAGTTCGAAATGCCGGCGCCGCCGCGCGCCGAGGTGGTACTCCTGAACCCGCGGCAAGACGGCGTCGTCGAAGAGGGACAAGTGAGCGTCGAATTCCAGGTGCGTTCGCTCAGCCCGCTGAAGAAACTCGAAGTGGAACGCAATGACACCAAGGCGTATCAGAAGACCAACCTCGACCGCGTGGTCAAAGGGACTGACGGATACTACGAAGTGAAGGAATCGCGGCCGGTGACGCTGCAGCCGGGGCCGAACCGCCTCAAGGTGGTGGTGCAAAACGCGGGCGGCGAGGCGTCGTCCACCGTTGTGGTGCTGACTTACCAGGTCGAGCCGGTGGCCGTCCGCATCGACCGGCTGGACGACGGTGACACCCCTCTGTCACCGCTAAGCGTGGTGGGCGACGGCAAGCTGCTCTTCCCGGCGGCGGCGCGCGATCAGGTGACGCTGCACGGCGAGGTGCGTTGGCAGCCGGCCAACGACAGTCAACTGAGCGGCGTCCAGCAGGTGCGCGTCTACGTCAACGGCAGTCAACAATTGCCGGCGCCGCTGGACAAGGCCGAGGCCGGTCAGCGCGTACGCCGCTTCAAGACCGTCGTCCGCCTGACGCGAGAAATGGGCAATCAAATCGCCGTGCGCCTGATCGACGTGGGGCAGGAAGCCGGCAGCCGCAATCGCTGCCTGGTGGACTGCAAGGCAGGCGCCGCGGCGCGGCGCCAGGCGCACGTCCTCGTCGTCGATACCGGCAAGGACGACGAGAAGGCAGTCACCGCCCGCGTGCTGCAAGCGATGGGCGGCAACATCGGCACCGGCCCGCGCTTTACCCTGCCCGGCTTCGCGGACGGCGGCCGGCTGTATGGCCCGCTGGTCGGCGCGGAAGTCGCCCCCGACCGCATTTACATTCAATTGCTGACGCTCAAGCGCAACTTGCAGCTGCGGGCGGCCGCGGGGGCCAGCGATGACGCCGTTTTTCTCTACTTCCGCAGCGGCGAGGCCATCGACGCCGAGGGCCATTTCTTCCGCACCGGCGACGTGGAGCGCGACCCCGAGTTACGCTACTCTGGCATTCCCTGCGATTACCTGCGCCGCTTCTGCGCCGAAAACCTCGGCGCCCAGGTCGTGCTGCTCGACGTGGTCCGCGACGCGCCGACCGCCGGCGCGGCCAGCGCCGTCGAGGGACAGGATCGCGTCGCCCAATGGGCGGAGACGCCGAACGTGGCCGTGGTGCGCTACAGCTGGCGCGGGCCGGCCGCCCAACAGGGCGCGGCCGCCCGCCTGCTCGCCGATTGGGAAGCCGCGACCGCGACGCCCGGCAATCTGGGCGACATGGTCAAGCGCCTCAGCGCCAAGTTTGAGGTCGACGGCAGCCCGTCCGTGCGCCTGTCGCGCCAGTTCAAGAGCCAACTCACCCTGTCGCAAAGCTTACCGGGCACGATGCACGATTTGCCTTTGGGGCAACCGTAAGGCGATAATGAACATAGCTGAATTCGCCCGAATTCAGCCACGCACGGGTTGAATTCGGGCGAATTCAGCTACGGGATTGGCGCCCGCTGCCCGACGCATCGACGCTCGCCAGGTCGTGACAATCGCCCGGCCCGGCACATTCGGCAACGTCGGGCGTGTATCTTGCGCCATCTACCGGAATTCTCATGATGGCAGCGGTCTTGCCGGTCGATGACATTCCTCAGTCACGGCGATTGATCCGCGCCCGAGCATCCGCTTTGGCCGGCCTCGGTGATCGGGGCCGGCGTCTCAGGGAGGAGACCATGCAACGTACTATTGGCTTCCGCCATTTGGCCCGAATCACTCTTTGCGGCACGGCGCTCCTGGCCCTGCTCGCCCCCGTCGCCCGCGCCGGCAATCCGGCGATGTTGGGAAGTCCGTGTCCGCCGCCATTCCCCACGGCCGCGGTCGCCTCCGCGCCGGCGACGCCGCAGATGCCATCCACGCCCCAGGTGCCGACTCCGCCCGCCAAGAAAGACGATACCACCCCGCCCGCGAAAAAAGACGACACCGCCCCGCCCGCCGTGGCCACGCCCCCCGCGACCGATCAATCGTCGCTCGCCCAGGCGCCCGAAAGCGGCGCCCCTCTGGGTGGCGAAGGCGTGTCCCTGGCGTCGAGTAACGTCGGCTACATCGATAGCGCCATCCCGCGCACCGAATACCGCCTGCGCTTCGACGCCGCCTACCACAACAACCGGCCCGACCGCGCCGAGTTCTTTTACGCCAAGTGCGGCTGCTTCAAGACCGCGGGCCTCGATCCCAACGCCTCCGGCCCGCCGCTGCCCGAAAAGCGCGTCGATTACCAGGAAATCCACAACTACATCGAGTACGCCGCCACGTCCAATATCTCGGGCTTCGTCAATATCCCCGTCCGCTTCATCAATCCCGAGGTGAACGCGAACGAAACTGGCCTGGGCGACATTGACTTCGGCTTCAAGGCCGCCCTCATCGCCGACAGCGACCGCTATTTCACCTTCCAGTTCAAGACCTACTCTCCCTCCGGCGATGCCTTCAAGGGGCTGGGCAACGACCATTGGACGGTCGAACCCGGCTTCCTGCTCTACCAGAAACTGAGCGACCGGCTCACCTTCGAGGCGGAACTGCGCGACTGGATTCCCCTCGGCGGCAGCGAATTCGCCGGCAACGTCCTCCGCTATGGCGCCGGCGTCAGCTACCAGGCCTTGCAAACGTGCGACTGGAACCTCGGCCCCGTCGTCGAAGTGGTCGGCTGGACGGTACTCGGCGGCAAGGAGTTCGACGCCACGACGGGCGGCATCTACGACGCCGACGGCGATACCATCGTCAATCTCAAGCTGGGCGCGCGCTTGAACTACGGCGAGCACATCAGCCTCTACGGTGGCTACGGCCGAGCGCTGACCGGCGCCGTCTGGTACAAGGACTTGGCCCGCGTCGAGCTGCGTCTGAATTTCTAGCGTCTAGCAGGCAACGATGGCCGTCCCCCAGGCCCCGGCTCCGCGAGGAGTCCGGGGCTTGTCGCGTTTTCACATGGCCGCCGGTAGAAGCCACAGGACGCCAAACACGTTGGTTGGCGGGGTGGGGGGCCAAGCGTGAGCGAAACGTAAACAGAAGCGTGGTTGCATGAGATGCGTGGGCCAGGGTTCCTCTTGCGTCTCGCGGCGGCGGTCGGTATCTCTCTCGTCCTTCATTGGCGTCATCAGGAAGGTTTCTCGCGGGCGACGGCCGCGACATAACGGGAGGATCCCCATGGTCCGCGCCATCGCGGGTGTGTTGCTTGGGACCGTATGGCTCGTCGGGGGGGCGGCCGCGCAAGAAGGGGTCGGCAATCCCGTCACCGTGACCACGTTGCCGCATCCGTCGTCGCCGGATAACGACCCCCATCCGTCCCTTGTCCCCCTGAGCGCACGGACGGGCGATCCGCTGCTCGATCCGCCCTCGGCACTGCCCGGTTGGGTGTTCGTCGTCGAGACGGGCATTTTCAAGCCGCATATCAAAGGGGACTTGAGCGCGGCCGTCAACATCGGCGGCGTGGTTAATGACCCCACGGTGTCGCTGCCCAACGCCCCGCTCGACTGGACCGCCGGCGCGCGTATCGAGGCGGGGTATCGTTTTCCCGAGGCGTGCGGCGAGTTCCTGGTCGGCTATCGCTCACTGGTTTCCGAGGGAGATGCCCGCGTGATCGGCTTCGACCCGAGCGGGCCGGTGCCGTTTCACAGTCGGCTGAACTTGAACGCCCTCGATGGGGACTACGCCGCTCGCCAATGCAGCCTGGGCGAGCAATGGGACATGAAATGGAAGGTCGGCGTCCGGCTGGCGTCGGTGTACTGGGACTCGCGTGCCGATGGCCCGCTCGTCGAGCGCCGCGTCAGCAACGATTTCCTGGGGGCCGGGCCTCATCTGGGGCTGGAGTTGTGGCGTCACCTGGGGTGCAGCCGCTTCTCGCTCTATGGCCGCTTCGAGGGGGCGGCGCTGTGGGGGCAAACCGGGCAAAACTACGAGGAAGTGATCCGCTTCACGGATGGCACGCTCGGCGGCGCGCGGAAGGTGTCGCAGACGGTCGGCGTGCCGGTGGTGGAGTTTCAGGGCGGCGTGGCCTGGGCGCCGTGGGCCGAATCGAGATGGCGCTTCGCGCTGGGGTATCAGATCGAGGCGTGGTACTACCTCGGACAGGGGGACGACGCGCGCGGCGATCTCTGGTCGCAGGGAGTGTTTCTGCGCGGGTAATTTGGATACTACCCGACTGGCGCGCGGGGGGCGTACCCCCCTGAGAATACGCTCAGGGGGCTAACGCCCCCCGCTCGCCCAATGTATTACTTCGCGCCGGCCTTGACTTGCGCGGTAATCGTCTTGATCGCGCCGCCCACTGCTTTGCCCATCGCCTTGGCCATGCCCGCTATTTTCTTGTCGTCGGCGGCGTCGGCGGCGGCCTTCTTCGCCTCGTCGGCGGCTTCGCGCAGCGCGGGGATGGCGTCCTTGGACTTGGCGCCGAGCATCGCCAAGGCGCCGACGGCCGCCACCTTCACCGCCCCTTCCTTGTCTTCCTTCAACACCTCGATCAAGGTCTCGACGGTCTCCTTGTACTCGTCGGGGTCGGCGGCGCCGAGCGCCTTGACGGCGGCGGCGCGGACCTTGGCGCTGTCGTCGGCCTTAACCATCTTGATGAGCGGGTCCACCGAATCCTTGATGTAGATGGCCTTGATGCGGCCGATCTCGTAAAGCCCCGTGCAGCCGGAAAGCCGGCCCTTTTCGTCCTTGTCGCTCAGGGACTTGATGAACTTGGGAACGTCGTCCTTCTTGGGCGTGTTCTGGGCCTCGGCCGGGCCGCCGAACGCCAACCAGGCCACTCCCAGAGCCAGTGCCGCCAAGCGCTTCATGGTCGTACTCCGATCGGTATTGGTCATTGCGGGGAAGATGGGACATCATTAGATGTCGCAGGCCGCCGGAAAGTTCTGCTCAATTTCGCCAACGAGACCGCTTTTTTCTGGTTGGATTGTTACGGCGCCATGCGCTAGAGGCGTCGGCGCGCCCACTTTAGGCAGAACCATTCGCGAGCGCGATTTTCTGGCGAAAACTTGTACCGCTCCGGGCCGGGCGCGGCGCTATACGGGATATCGCGGCGCGTGGAGGGCGGACGAACGGCACAGCGAAACCTTGGCCCGGTCATCGAGCAGATACGCCGGCTGGTGGCGCGGCCGGTGCCGGACGCGGTGGCCGACGGCGGCCTGCTCGAGCGTTTCGCCCTGGGACATGAAGAGGCCGCGTTCGAGGCGCTGGTCCACCGGCACGGCAACCTGGTGCGCGGCGTCTGCCGTCGCTTGCTCCGCGACGAGCATGAGGCCGAGGATGCCTTTCAGGCCACGTTCCTGGTGCTGGCGCGCACGGCCGGCGCCATTCGCAAACGGCATGGGCAATGCTCAACGGGCGATGGCCAATGGGCGTCACCCGTACGCCCCCGGTTTCCTGATCAATCAGCGAAACAACGCGCTGATCGGCCTGCCGTTCACGTCGCAATCGTCGCAAATTGGCACGGGGGCGAACAATTACAATCCTTATAATTTCGCGGTATTCAACCCGTATGCCGTGCAAAAGACGCCGTGGAACTGGCGGTAAGAAGGAACCGCGCGAGAGACAAGGATAAGGGGAGTCTAGGAGACAAGGAGAAGAGGAGACAAGGAGACACATTTGAATCCGGGTGAGTTCGAAACGGCTAGCCCTTCTCCCTGTCTCCGCTTCTCCCTGTCTCCTTGTCTTTTCTTTGCGGCCCTTCGCGCCGTCCGTCGCATGCCCTACAGTAAGCGGGTCGCCCGTCGTTGCCGGAGACCCGCCATGAAGCCGTTGCTGTTGCTTGTGCCGTGCGTGGCCTTGCTCCTTCCCTTCGCGGTTGCGGCCGACGACGAAGACGGCAAGCTGGCCGCGTTCTTCAAGGCGTATTTGGAAGAGGAATTTCGCCACCGGCCCGTGGAAGCGAGCCGGCTGGGCGACCACCGCTTCGATGCCTTGCTCGACGATCTCTCTCCCAAGGCCCGCGCCGCCGGCGTGGAGCGCTACCGCAAAGCGCTGGCCGATCTGCCGGCGAAGGTCGCTTACGAGAAACTAGCGCGGCCGGCCCAAATCGATTTCGAGATCCTTAAACATCACTTGACCTATCAGATATGGCTCGCCGAAAACACCACACCCTATGAACATGACGCCCGCCTCTATAACGAATACATCAGCGACAGCATTTACGTCTTGCTGACGCAATCGACCGAGGCCAAGGCGACGAATTTTCGTAACGCCGCGGCGCGGATGACGCACATTCCCAAGGTCATCGACGCCGCGAAAGAGAGCCTCAAAAACCCGCCGCGCGTGTTTATCGAGACGGCCATTCGCCAGAATAAGGGCGCTATCGCTTTCTACGAAAGCGGCATCTACGAATTGACGGGAGAGACGCCGCAGACCAGCGAGTTGGCCGCTCCCGCCCGCGTCCTGATACCCAAGCTCAAGGAGTATCAAAAGTTCCTCGAAGCGGAGGTCTTGCCCAACGCCAAGGGCGGCTGGCGGCTCGGCAAGGAGAAGTTCGCCCGGAAGTTGGAACTGGAACTCGACGCCGGCATAACGGCCGAGCAAGTGTTGCGCGACGCCGAGAGTGAATTCGATCGCGTCGACAAAGAGATGTACGTCGTAGCGCGGCATCTGTGGGGCCATCACTTTCTCGGCAAGCCGGTGCCGCCCGACGACGCCGAGGGCCGTCGCGCCGCCATCCGATTAGTGCTGGCCGACCTGGCCCGCGAACACGGCAAACCGGACGAGTTGGTGAAGGACGCGCAGGCGAGCGTGGCCGACATCAAGAAGTTCATTACCGATAACGACCTGCTGCGCCTGCCCGACCCGGATCGCTGTCGCATCATCGAAATGCCGGAATTCCAACGCGGCAACTCGGTGGCCTATCTCAATCCCGCGCCGCCGTTGGACCCGAAGGCGTCGAGCCACTACGCCATCAGTCCGCCGCCGCGCGATTGGGACGACCGCCGCCGGTCGAGCTTCCTGGAAGAATACAATCGCTACATGCTGCAGATCTTGACGATCCACGAGGCCTATCCCGGCCACTACGTGCAGCTGGAATACGCCAATCGGCATCCCTCGCTCATTCGCAAAATCCTCTACTCCGGCGTCTTCGCGGAAGGCTGGGCGGTCTACACCGAACAAATGATGCTCGACCAGGGCTACGGCAAAACGCGGCACGCGCTACGCCTGCATCAGTTGAAGTGGTATCTGCGCGCGGTAGCCAACGCCATCCTCGATCACAAGATGCACTGCGCCGACATGAGCGACGACGAAGCGATGAAATTCTTGACCCAACGCGCTTACCAATCGGAAGGCGAGGCGGCCGGCAAGGTCATCCGCGCCAAGCAGAGTTCGTGTCAGCTATCGACCTATTTCGTCGGCCGGATGGCGTTCTATAAACTTCGCCAAGAGGTCCATCGCGAGCAAGGCGACAAGTTCGAGTTGGGCCGCTTTCACGAGGCGGCGCTGGACAACGGCACGTTACCGGTGAAGTATTTGCCGGAGGCGACGCGCGAGCGATTGAAGAAGCCGCGTTGACCCTGGAGTTATAACCACGGAGGCACCGAGAACACAGAGAAGACTTGCGAACGACTGAATTATCTCGTCTTCTCCGTGTACTCTGTGCCTCTGTGGTTATTTGTTTTTGCTTAGTTTGACGCCTCACTCCACCCGGCAAAACACCGCCTTCAAATAGCGCCCTTCCGGTACGTGTAGCAGGAATGGATGATCGGCCCCCGCGCCGGTGACGTGCGACACTTGCAGGATGCGGCCCGCTTGCCAGGCGGCGCGGCGCAATGTCTCCAGGAACATTTCCTCGCCCACCAGACCCGTGCAAGAACACGTTAGGAACAACCCGCCGGGCGCCACCGCTTGCAGGGCCAGGCGGTTCATGTCGAGGTATTTCTTCAGCGCCGCGTCGATCATCTCGCGGTCGCGCGTCTGCTTGGCGGGATCGAGGACGACCACGTCGAACCGCTGTCCCGTGCCGATCACGTCGCGCAGCCAGGCGAACAGGTCGGCCTGCGCGAAGCGCACTTGCACCTGATTCAGGTTCGCGTTTTGTTTCGCCAACCCGAGAGCCTGTTCGTCGAGATCCACGCCAATGACTTCGCTGGCGCCGCCGCGCGCCTTGGCGTAGACCGCGAAACCGCCCGTATTACAGCAGAGATCGAGGACGCGCCGGCCCTTGCAGAAGCTGGCCAGCAGGCGGCGGTTGTCGCGCTGATCGAGGAAGAAGCCGGTCTTGTGTTTGCTGCCCGGCGCCACCCGAAAGCGAACGCCGTTCTCGACGATCACGCCCGGCGCCGGCGGCTCGGGCGGCCGGCAGTCGAACGATTCCTGCTTCTGAACATGTTCCTCGGCGAACCAGTAGAAGCGGCACTCGGGGTAGTGGACGCTCAGGGCATCCTGAATGGCCTGGCGAAAGCGAAACATGCCGGCCGCGAAGAACTCAAGAACCACCGTCGAGCCGAAGCGATCCACGACCAGGCCACTGAGATTGTCGCCCTCGGAATGGACCAGGCGATAGGCGTCGCTGACGATGTCGAGGCCAAGCCACTCGCGGCGCAGGCCGACGGCGCGACTCAGTCGGCGAGCGAAGAAGTGGGCGTCGATCGCCTCGGCGGGGTCGGCGGTGAGGACGCGCAGGGCGATGCGCGAATGGCCGTTGTAGAAGCCGCGCCCCGCCCATTGGCCATCCCGATCGACGATATCGACGACGGCGCCGCCCGGCAGGCGCGTGGCCGGCTTCTCGACCATCTTCTGGAAAATCCACGGATGCGACGAGCGGCGTTGAATCTTCAGACGTACTTCCGGCAGCGATGTGGACATACCCTTTTTGTAGCGGCGGCGACGGCATCGCCCAACGCGACTTGGCCATCCCTGGATTTCGCCGCGATTTATCGGTGGCATCCTTCGTCGGCCCGTACCGGGCCGGAGCGCGGGTGTCGGTTTCCACGGGTTGCGCTGCGCCCGCATTCGCGGGCTGCGCTTCACCCGTGGCTACAATCGTCGGCCCCTACCGGGGCCAAATGCCGTTTTTCGCCCCGGCGGGGGCGCACGAATGGTGCCACGGGTGGAGCGCAGAGAAACCCGTGGAAGCAGACGCCTGCCGATCCGGCCCCGGCCGGGGCCGACGAACGGTGACACGGGTGGAGCGCAGCCAAACCCGTGGAAGCTTATTCATACCTTCTCCCGCCGCCGCAACGTCTCGTCGAGAATCGCTCCGAGCAACAGCGCGATGCCGATGACGATGAATTGCAGCTGCGAGGAGATGCCCCACATGTTGGTGAGCATGGGCAGGATCCACAGGATGCAGGTGCCGATGAAGATGCCGTAGATGGTGCCCTCGCCGCCGCGGAGACTGCAGCCGCCCAGGACGGCGGCGGCGATGGCGTAGAGTTCCAGGAACTCGCCCGTGCCCGATGGTTTGGCCGAGTTATATTTCAAGAGATAAAGGACGGCATACAGCGACGCCATGCCGGCGCATATCACGTAGGCCAGGATTTTATAGCGATCGGTGGCGATGCCGGAATAACGGGCGGCGCGCTCGTTGCTGCCGATAGCGTAGAAATAACGGCCGTAAATACTGAAGTGCAGGAACACCGCGGCGGCCAACGCCAGAGGAAGGAAAATAACGAGGAACATGGGCAGGCCAAACACGTCTCGGCTCTCGTAGAGCGCGTACTTCCACTCCGCGAACCCCTGGCCCAGGCCCTTTTCCTCGTCGGCGGCGATCCAGCGCGCCAGGCCGCGATAGATGAAGAGGCCGCATAACGTCACGATGAAGGCTTGCAGGCGCAGCTTGGTCACGATCAGGCCGTTGATGAGACCAATGAGGCAGCCCATACCCAGCACGGTCAAGATAGCCAATGGCGGCGGCCATTGGTAATCGACCAGGAGCATGGCCAACAGCGTGGCGCTCAACCCGGCGACGGCGCCAATGGATAGGTCGATGCCGCCGGTGATGATGAGCAGGCCGGCGCCCAATCCCACGATGCCATACAGGCCGATACGCTCGCCGAGATTGATATGGTTGTAAGTCCAATTGGCGTTGGGGTCGGCGGCCAATAACGCCCCGTAGAGCAGCACCAGGAAGACGGTGATGCCGATGAGCTTCTTCATGAGCGGGACGGACCTCCGGTGGCCAGGTTCATGATGGCTTCCTCGCTCAGGGCGGCGCGCGGCAATTCGCCGGCCAGGCGCCCTTCGTGCATCACCAAGACGCGGTCGCTCATGCCGAGGACTTCTTCCAGGTCGCTAGAGATCATCAGCACGGCCATGCCGCTCGCCGCCAGTTTGTCCATGAGGGCGTAGATTTCGGTCTTGGCGCCCACGTCTATGCCGCGCGTCGGCTCGTCGAGAATGAGCAGGCGCGGCCCGCGGCACAGCCACTTGGCGAGGACGACTTTCTGTTGGTTGCCGCCGCTCAGGAGGCCGACGATTTGGCGGATGTTGGGCGTCCGCACGTTGAGTTGGCCGCACATGTCGCGGGCCAATTCCATCTCGCGCTTGCGGGCCACCATGCCGAAGCGGCTCAGGCGGCGCAGGGAGGCGAGGGCGATGTTGTCCTTGACGCTGGCGGCCAGGACCAGCCCCTCCCAGCGGCGGTCCTCCGGGACGAGGTAAATGCCGGCGGCGATAGCGTCGGCGGGCGCGCGCAAGCGCAAGCGACGGCCGTCCATGGTCACGTCGCCGGAAAGCAAGGGCCGGACGCCGAAGATGGTCTCGGCCAGTTCGCTGCGGCCGGCGCCCATGAGGCCGGCCATGCCGACGATCTCGCCGCCGCGCAAGGTCAGGTCGATGGGTTGCGTCTGCCGGGGCGACCAGCGGAGGCCGCGCACGTTCAGGAGTACCGGCCCCGGCTCCGCGGCGGGGGTTGAAGTGCGCTGGAAGAACTGCTTCAAATCGCGGCCCACCATGAGGCGGACCATGTTTTCGTGCTGGATCTCCGCGCGCGGCAATTCGCCGGCGTTGCGGCCGTCGCGCAGCACCGTCACGCGGTCGGCGATCGCTTCGATTTCCTTCAAGCGATGCGAGATATACAACACGCTGATGCCGTCGCTCTTGAGGCCGCGCATCACCTCGAAGAGGCGGTCGGTCTCGCGCCGCGTCAGGCTGGACGTCGGTTCGTCCATGATGAGGACGCGCGACTTCAGCGTGAGGGCGCGGGCGATTTCCACCAATTGCTGTTGGCCGACGGTGAGGTCGGCCACGCGCGTGCGCGGCGAGCAATCGAGACCGAGACGGCGGATGACTTGCTCGGCTTCGGGGTAGATGCGTTGATGGAGCAGACGCAGCGGGCCGCCCCAGCGCGGTTCGCGGCCGAGGAAGACGTTGCCGGCCACGTCGAGGTTGTCGGCCAGGTTCAATTCCTGATGGATGAGAACGATGCCGCGCCGCTGAGCGTCGTTGACGTCGGCCAGGCGGATTTCCCGTCCGTCGAGGAGGATTTGGCCGGCGTCCGG
Source organism: Gemmatales bacterium (assembly GCA_038239465.1). GTDB lineage: Bacteria > Planctomycetota > Planctomycetia > Gemmatales > Gemmataceae > JBBSES01. Next base: position 4,611 of record JBBSES010000032.1, on the reverse strand, counting down.
CGCCTGCACGCCGGCCAGGATTTTCATGAGCGTCGATTTGCCGGCGCCGTTTTCGCCGATGACCGCGAGGACCTCGCCGGGATGCAGGGTCAGGTTCACGTCCTGAAGGGCCTGCACGCCGGGGAAGGCTTTTGCTATCGCGCGCGCTTCGAGGAGGGGATTCACGTTCGATTCCAGAACGACGTTTAGCGACGCTTCGGAGAAGCGTTCGGCACAACGCTTCCGCGAAGCGTCGCTAACCAATTACTGCTTTGCTTTCAGCTTCTTTAACTCGTCCTGAAACGCCGTTACGTTGTTCTTATCGATGACGCGATGCTTCACGTAAATGCGGCCCTGGCTGTCGGCCTCTTTCAAAACCGATTCGTCCTTGCGCGCCAGCCCGGCGAGTATCTTGACCGCCTGATAGCCGAACTGGAACGGGTCTTGCACCACGGTGCCGACGATGTGGCCGTCCTTGATGCCTTGCAGGGTCTGCTCGTTCTCGTCGAAGCCGACGATGGCGACCTTACCCTCCATCTTGGCCCGCTTGACGCCGCGGAGCATGGCCGGCGGGTTGTACTCCCACAGGCCGACGAGGCATTTCACGTCCGGGTAGGTACTCAGGTTGTCCTCGACGTTGGCCTGGCACTTGTCGCTCTTGGTGTCGTCGGTCATGGTGCCGATGACGGTGTATTTGCCGTACTTGGTGAACTTGCCGTCCGGTTCGCCCGGCGCGTCGGCCTGGCCGGCTAGCGCGTCGAGGACGCCCTTGCGGCGTTCGACGGCGTTCTGGGCGTCGAGCTTGCCGACGTAGATGATGACCTGCCCGCCGTCGGGCACGGCCCTCTTGACCAGCTCGCCCGCGGCCTTGCCCGCTTCGTAGTTGTTCGTGCCGATGTAGCAGCGGCGCGCGCTGGGGTCGGGCACGTCGCTATCCTGCGTGACGAGCGGCACCTGAGCCGAGATTTTCTTGTAGAAGCCGACGCTGTCGGCGGCGGCGTTGGGGCTGACGGCGATGCCCTTGATGCCGGTGCCGAGCAAATCCTCGATGATGGATCGTTGGGCCTCGGCGCTGCCGTCGCCGGGCATCTTGAATTCGCAGACGACGTCGAACTCCTTGGCGGCCTTTTCGGTGCCACGCTGGGCGATGGTCCAGAAATCGTGGGCGTTGTTGGTGACGAAGGCGACGCGCGGCTTGCCGGCGTCCGTGCGATTGCAGGCGGGAAAAGCAAGGACCGTCGCCGCGAGGGCGGCGAGGAGCAGGCAGCGCGAGAGCTTCATGGCGGTGCGTCTCTTTCTCGGGAGAGATCGAAAGAAAGCAGTGTCCCTGCTTTTTAGCGATCTTCCGAGCGCGCCGCAACCACCAATCCGACGCGAAACGTAAACGAGGCAAATCAATTCGTCGCGCGCGTACCCGTCGGCGCCAGTTGCCGTTCCAGGGTGGAATTGACGGCGGCGGCCTTGAGCCACGGCGCCACGGCTTGCAGTTCCTCCAGCGGAACACCGGCGCGATGCAAGTAGACCTTGGCCAATTCTTCCGGGTCGGGCGGCGGCGGCGCCGGACCTCGGTAAGCGCTCGGCTTGTACCTCGCCAACTCCGCCAGGCGCGTCTGGTCGGCGGCGCCGGAAAAGCTGCCGTCGAGGTTGCCGACCGGCACGTCGGGCGGCGGCGCGGCCTGGGATTGCCGGGCGCGCGGGCCGGCCAACGCCTCGCGTTCCGAAACCAGCTTGCCGAGTTCGTGGCTCAACACCGCCGTCAGCTGGGCATCGGTGGCGCACTGCTTGGCCAGTCCTTCGGAGATGTAAATCTCGGTCGTGCCGCGGTGGAAGATTTCCGGCTCCGGCGACCCAATGGTACGGAACAGCGGCCGCACGCCCGTCTGCGGATTGGCGGCCACTAGGTTGCGGCCGACCATGTCCACGCGCGCCGCCACTTCGGTGCTCGCCGGCGCGAACGCCACCCGCGCCGTCGCCGGCACCGCGGTCGGCGTACCGAACGGGCTGTCGGGCACCAGCGGCGTCGTGGCGCCGTCGGGCACGCAGCCGATGGCCAGCGCGACTATGAGTAAGACAGGCAGGGCCGGTCGTGCCATGACACCGTCCTTGGCTTTGATAGACGAAAATCGAAGGCTCAAGCGGCCTGATACGCGCCGGCTTGCCCCGTGTCCAGGCCAATTCGACGATCGGGAGGTTTCCTGCCATGCGCGTGCGACGACTCGAAGTGGAACAGCTATTCCCTCGCCCCCTGGACGAGGTCTTCGCCTTTTTCGGCGACGCCCACAATCTCGACGCCATCACGCCGCCCTGGCTGCACTTTCGCATCGTGACGCCGGCACCGATCGATATGCGCGTCGGTGCCCTCATCGACTATCGCATCCGTCTGCACTATCTGCCGATCCGCTGGCGGACGGAAATCAGCGTCTGGGAGCCGCCCCATCGCTTCGTGGACCGGCAGATATCCGGCCCGTATCGGCAATGGATTCACGAGCACACCTTCGAGGCGCGCGACGACGGCACCTGGGTGCGCGACCGCGTCGATTACGCCGTGCCGGGCGGTTGGCTGGAGCCGCTGGTTCATGGCCTGTTCGTCGGGCCGGACGTGCGCGCCATCTTCGCCTATCGGCAGCGGAAGCTGGAAGCGATTCTCGGCACGGCGTCGGCCGCGCGGACGTAGCGGGGCGGGCAAACGCTTTCTCCGAATTTCCGCCAATAATCTCCGCCAGCCGCGCATCGTAATCATTGGGGACAATCCCCAAGGCAATCTCAACGGACCCAACTCCTGCCGGAAATGGACCGTTCATGTCGACCCCTGTCGAGTCGCCGGCACCGGCGCTCATCCGCGGATCGTTGCACACGGGAGAGGCAAGCGGCGGTTTTGACCTCACGCGCTTGCTGCCCGCCTGGATCGTCAGCGGCGTCATCCACGTCATCCTGCTGTGCCTGTTCTTGTTGATCACGCTTAGTTCGACCGCCTCGCCGGTCGCCACCGAGGTGGCGGTCGTCGAGAACAAGATCGAGGACGACTACAAGGACAAGAACCTCACCAACGAGGACCTGGGCAACGACCCCGATCTGCCGACCAACTACAATGTGGACCGTATCGCCGACGTCAGCGTGCCGGGGCCGGTGAATCCCACCGAGGCGATCGGCATCCTGAACGCGCCGATAACGGACGCGCCACCCACGTCGGTGGCTCCTCCCCCTGGTTTTGGCGGAGGGCAAGGCGGCGCCAAGGATGGTCCCCAACCGGGAGATGGCAACACCGTCGGCATTGTCGGCGGCCTGGGCGGCGTGCGTTTCATGCCTGGCGGCATTGCCGGCCGGGGCGGCGCCGCTCGCGAAAAAATGCTGCGCGAAGGCGGCGGCAACACTGAGTCGGAACGGGCCGTTGCTCTGGGCATCGGCTGGCTGGCCAAGCACCAGGCGGACGATGGCCACTGGGGCATGCACGACTTCCACGTCCACGGCAAAACCAACTGCGGCAACCCCGGCATGAGAAACGACTATGCCGGCACCGGCCTCGCCCTGCTGCCCTTCCTCGGCGCCGGCGAAATTCACCGCGGCGGCAAGGGGCCGCACGGCAAGCGCGTCGAAAACGCCCTGGCCTGGCTCTGCAAAAACATGGGACCGGACGGCGCCCTGGGCGAGGGCTACGCCCAGGGGATCGCCACCATCTGCCTGTGCGAAGCCTACGGCATGTCGGCCGATCCCAACCTCCGTCCCTATGCCCAGCGGGCCATTAACAAGATCATCGACTGGCAAGACCAGGCCAGCGGCAGCTTCGGTTACTCGCCGAAATATCGGGGCGACCTGTCGGTGTCGGGTTGGCACATCCAGGCGTTGAAGAGCGCCGAAATGGCCGGCATAACCGTGCCGCGCGCCACCTGGGCCGGCGTCCGCAAGTTCCTTGACCACGTCGCCAGCCAGGACCAGAGCGCGTACGGCTACACCGGACCGTTCCCCGAGCCCTCTATCAACCAGCGGTTGACCGCCGTCGGCCTGCTCAGCCGCCAATACACCGGCTGGGAACCGCGCAACCCCGGCCTGGTCAAAGGGGTCGAGCACCTGAAAAAGCTGCCGCCGACGGCCGTATGGAATGCCTGGCCGGCCGACATCTATTACTACTACTACGCCACCCAGGTGATGCACCACATGGGGGCTACGCAGCCCGAGACCTGGGACTTATGGAACAAGCGCATGCGCCCGCTCCTGGTCAACAATCAAGACATGGGCGGCACCGAAGGACGGCGCGACCAGAAAGGCAGCTGGTTCATGGAAAAGGACGCCTACGCGGGGCAATTCGGCCGCCTGGGGCATACCGCGTTGTGCCTCTTGACGCTCGAAGTGTATTACCGCCATCTGCCGCTCTACAAGAAGGAACTGAGCAGCGCCAAGGACATGCCGGTGCGCGGCGGCTTGTAAGAGTCTGTTTGAAAAGGGGTAGCGGCTCATCGTTAGCGGAAGAATGACCAGGCGCCGTTGCGATTCGTTTGCCCCTGCCGGGGCAAGAGGAAAAGGCCTGGTTTCCACGGGTTTGGCGGCGCTTACACCCTTGGGTCACTGGTGGGGCCCCGCCCGGGGGGGCCGGGCCAAGTTGGCCCGGAGGGGGGGCACCAATTAATGCAAGGGGGT
>JBBSES010000031.1:0-16275 GCA_038239465.1 Gemmatales bacterium | reverse complement strand
GATGGAGATCCCACGGGGGGCTGACGCCCCCCGCTCGCCAAGACCGGCAATGGTAACACGACAATTACCGATAGGAAACCCATGCGCGTCCTCCTCACCGGCGGTTATGGCTGTATCGGCACCTGGATCGTCCGCGATCTCCTCCAGCGCGGCGACGAAGCCGTCATCTACGACCTCAAGGAAGACCCGCGCCGCCTCGATCTGATTCTCTCCCCGGAGCAGATGAAGCGGGTACGCTTCTTCCAGGGCGACGTGACCGACCTGCCCGCGCTGTGCCGTGCCGTCGAGACGGAGCGGATCACCCATATTATTCATCTCGCCGGGTTGCAGGTACCGGTCTGCCGGGCCGATCCGATCCTTGGAGCCAAGGTCAACGTCATCGGCACTCTGGCCGTCTTCGAGGCGGTGCGCCAATCGCAAGGGCAGGTGCAACGCCTCGTCTACGCCAGTTCCGCCGCCGTCTTCGGGCCGCCGGAGCATTATCCCGCCGTCAGAATCGGCGACGACGTTATGCTGCGGCCCTCGACGCATTACGGCTACTTCAAGTGTTGCAACGAGGGGAACGCCCGCGTCTACTTCCAGGACTTCGGCCTATCGAGCGTCGGCTTGCGGCCCTGGACCGTCTTCGGCGTCGGCCGCGATTTCGGCATGACCAGCGAGCCGACGCGCGCCGTCAAGTGCCTGGCGCTCGGTCGGCCCTGCCATATCACCTATGGCGGCTGGCAGGACTTGCAGCACGTCGATGACGTGGCCCAGACGTTCGTTCGCTGTCTGGAAGCACCGTATCAGGGGGCCAAGTCGTACAACCTGCGCGGCAACGTCGTCGATTTGCCGGCGCTTCATGCCGCGCTGTGCGAGGTCGATTCGGCGGCGGAAAAGTTGGTTACCTACGGCGACAAGCAAATCCCCATCGCCTTCGACCTCGACGACGCGGCCCTCCAACGCGATTTGGGGCCAATGCCCTGCACGCCGTTGGTGGAAGGGTTGCGGCAAACCTACGACCTGTTTCAGAAGCTGCACGCCGAGGGGCGGCTCGACACGCGCGACGTGGACGGGTGAGCGGCAACGACGTCGTGTGTATCCTATTGCCTGTGCCGGTAAAGCCGATCGCGCCGCGCAGAGAGAACGCGGCGGTCGCGCTAGCGTCGGCCTGGCCGGCCGGGCGTAAATCGCGGAAAATCATTGCCCCTCGCTGGGGATTCGGGGAAGATGGGGAACTGTTGCCACCTAGCCGCATTCACGGGGTATTGCACATTTCACGGACCTCGTTAGGTCCCGGCCCGTGGCTGCGCGACGCGCGCTCGAAACCGCTCGTCGGGCGACCCTCTTCTCATGGAAACGTCCCGGACCTCCAGGCACTGGAGTAGCACACCATGGCCAAGTTTTGCGAGACCTGCAAGCAACCGTACCCCGACAGCCTGGCGTCCTGTCCCAATTGCGACGCCGAAGACCTGTTCAAATCGTTGAGCCTCGGCGCCGCGCCGGAACCGGAAGCGCCGCCGCTCGAAAGCCAGGCGGCCCTGCCGCACATGGCCAAACCCGCCGATCACGGCTCGCCTCTGCTCGCCAAAGACCAGGGATCGATGCCTGGCGCCCCGGCGGCCGGCGGCGGCAAGATGACGCAACTGCCGAGCAGCCCCGTCGCCAAGCCGACGATGATGGCCACCGGCGCCACCCCCAAGACGATGATGGCGCCCGACGATCAGCGCGACGCCCTCGACCTGCCGCCCGGCGAGGCGCCGCCGACGGGCACCAACCCGACGATGATGGCCGGCGCCGCCAAGGCGACGATGCTCGCCGCGGGTGGCGGTCCCAAGTCAACGATCCTCGCGCCCGCCGATCAGGCCGGCCCGATGCCGGTCCCCGAAGGCAGCCCCAAGGGCACCATGCTGGCCACCGGCTCGCCGCAGCCGACGATGCTCGCCAAGACGGGCCAGCACACGCAGCTGGCGCCTCCGGGTCAAGCCGGTCCCATGAATTTGCCGCCCGAGCAAGGTGCCTCGCTGGCCGGGCCGCAACCGACATTGCTCGCCAAGACGGCGCCGCCGACGATGCTGACCAAGAGCAGCAATCCGACGCAGCTGGCCCCTCCCGGACAGGCCGGCCCGCTGCCGTTGCCTCCCGGCGCGCCGCAGGGAACGATGCTGGCCAAGGGCGCCGCGCAGCCGACCATGCTGGCCAAGGCGGCCCATCCGACGCAGCTGATGCCCGACGACGAAGCCGGCGCCATGGACCTGCCGCCGGAAGCGCAGAAGAAAACGCAACTGGCGCCGCGCGTCGGCTCCACCGTTCTCGCTCCGCCCGAAGAAGCCGGCCCGATGGACCTGCCTGGCAGCCTCAAGAAGACCATGCTGCCGGCGCGGCAAGGCTCGACGATCCTTGCTCCCGAAGACGACGTGACGGCGGAAGTCGATACCGCCGAGGTCGCGCGCCGTTCGAGCATGATGGCGCCGGTGGCGGTGCGGCCTCCCTCAATGGGGGAAATCGAGGTGCCGCCGGACTACGCGCCGGCCCCCGTAATGACCGCGCCGCGGCCGATCAAGAAGAGCGGCACTTTCGGCGGCGCCGTCCTGGGCATCTTGCTCGGCACGGCCGCTTGCGTCGCCCTCCTGTTCTCGGGCCTGTTGCCGGCCAGCGTCTTGTCCGCCCTGGGATTGCAGGCGAAGACGGCGGCCAAGGATGGCGACCTGAGCGGCCTGGAGTTGGCGCGCTACTACCTGGTCACGGGCCAGTTCCAGAAGGCCATCGACACTACCGGAACCAGTACCGAACCGGGCATGGTCGCCGTGCGTGGCGAGGCGCGCTGGCTGAAATTTCGCCAGGATAACGCCAGCGCCAAGGATCTGAAGCGCACCGATCCCGCTGTCGAAGAGGCGATCCGCGAAATGACGGAAGCCAACGCCGGCGCCAAGAACGCCCGCTGCCTGTATCACCTGGGCGAAATCGAGGAAGTCTTCAAAAGTCCAGACAAGGCGCGCGATTTCTACCAGGAGGGCAAGAAGGCGTTCCCGAAGGAAGAGCAGTTCTTTGATTCGGCGCTAATCCGCCTGGAGTTGGCCGCACCGCCGGCCAAGCCGGCCGCCGACGCCCGTCCGCGCGACGCCGACCGCATGGCTTTGCTGGCGATGATGCTCGTCGCCCAGGCCGGCGACGCGCCGGCGGTCGATAACAAGGAAGCCGGCTTCAAATTCTGGCAGTCGGCCCTCGCCGCCAAGAAAGGCGACTTCAAGGCGGCCGAGGATGCTTTGAAGGAAGCGATCAAGCGCCACGAAACGCGGCGTTTCCAGCTATTGCGCAAACCCCAGAACCCCGAGAGCGATCCGAACGAGGCGATCTTCCTCCGCGCCGCCAATGATCTGCTCGAGTTCTACAAGGTGCAAGCGGCGCTGAAGTCGGCCGGCGTGCTGGCCGACCGTTCCCCTTCGGAAGCCGTCAAGGCGCTGGCCGCCGGGCAAAAGGATCCCGAGGGTGAGTTCAAGAAACTGCTCGCCGCCGCCAAGGAAAAGCTCGGCTTCAAGGCCGACCCGACCGCCGAGGAAGTCATCAAGGAACTCGAGCGCGTCGAGGTCATGCGCAAGGGATACGAGGCCCTGCAAAAGGAACTGGCCGACGCCAAGCTGATCAAGGACGACGCCGACCTGAAAGACGTGACCAAGGCGCTGCAAGAAGCCGTCGCCGGCAAAATCGTCGCCGACAAGATCGCCAAGCGCGTCAAGGACGCCGGCATCGACGAAGCGGATACCGACAAGGCGGTCGGCCTGATCATCACTGACCGCGACGAGGCCGACAAGCTGATCAAGGATGCCATCAAGGAACTGGAAGAGAACGGCTACCTCGGGCCGAAGTCGGGCCGCAAGGAATTCCTGGCCGGCGTGACGCGGGCCATCGACGCCGGCCGCTCGCCGCTGGTGTCGGCGCTGGCGCGCACCGCCGCCAGCCTCGGCAACCTGGGCAACGACGCGACGATCCGGGGCATCCGCTCCGTGGACCTCGCCGGCAGCCTCGCCGCCGCCAAGGAAGATGTGATCCGCCTAAACATCATCCTCGGCCAGGTGCGGACGCCGATCGAGATGCTCGACTTCTGGCTGCCGCTCATGGAGAAACGCGAACGCAAGCAAGTGATGGAGGGCGCCGCCCGCGACGCCCGCCGCGTGCTGGACGATAAGGGGGCCGACGCCGCCACCAAGGCGCAGGCCAAGGCGATCCTCGGCATGGTGCAACGCAACGAGGGCAAGTTTGACGAGGCTCGCGAGACGTTGGCCGAAGCCTTGAAGGTCAAGGCCGCCGGCAAGGAAGCGTTCTGGCGCAAGGCGGCGCTGCACGTCCAAAAGGAGTTGACCGATCCGAATTACTATTACCTGCCGACGGCGGAGCGTTTGGCCGGGTACAACAACTTCGACGAAGCGCTGAAGGTGCTGGACATCGGCACCGCCGCCTTCCCCGCCGACGGCCGCTTGCTGGCGCTGCGGAGTCAGGTCGCTCTCGACCAGGCCATCGCCACAGCCAAGGCGACACTGACAGCCAAGGATCCACTGGTCGATCAGGCACGGAAAGACGCCGCCGCCGCGATCAAGGCGGGCGCCATCGCGGAGGGGAACTATGCCGCTGGCCGCGTGGCCGAGGAACTCGGCCGCCGCGAGGATGCCGAGACTTACTACCGCAACGCCCTGCAAGCGCATCCGCGGAATGACCTGGCCGGCAGTCGTTACCGCGTGGCATTAGGCCGCGTGCTGTCGGCCGTTGGCGGGCCGCGCCGTCCGCCGGTGAACAACGCGAATCCCGAGAAGGGGCCGATGCCGAAGGCCGGGGCCATGTTGCCGGTCAGCCAGCCGAAGGGCCAGGCCGCCCTGCCGCGCGACGCCGCCGCCGTCATCGCCCTGTTCACGACGGCGCTGGCCGCCGGCGACGACGACGTGGAGAACAAGGACTTCGACGACGCCATCCAACTCGGCGAAGACGCCATCCGCGCCGGCAACCCGGAAGGCTATCTCATCAAGGGCATCGCCCTCGCTCGCAAGGGCAACTTCACGGAAGGCTTGAAGGAATACACCGAAGGGCTGCGGCGCCTCATCAAGCCGCAGTTCGCCGACGGGTTGTATTACATCGTCGATAACCACCCGTCGTTCCAATTGCCGGACGCGCTGCGGGTGCCCGATCTCGTGCAGGGCGAGAAGCACTACGCCGCCGGTCTGCGGGCCTACTTCGCGGGCCAATATGCCTTGGCCGAGCGCGAACTGCTGGAAGCGTATCGCAATCAGCCGAACGACGCGCGGTATCTCTATTACCTGGGTCTGTCGCGGGCGGCGCAGGGCAAGCGGGCGGCGGCCATCGACAACTTCCAACGCGGCTGGCTGCTGGAACGGCAGAACAAGCCGGGCGCGGCCGCCGTGGGCGCGGCGCTGGAGCGCGTGCAAGGACCGGCGCGGCAGACGGTGAATGCGTATCGGCAGTGATTTTGGTTAGCGACGCTTCGCCGAAGCGTAGGGGGCGCGACTCATGGGAGTCGCGCCCCCTACGCTTTTTGGCGCCGAACCCTTCTGCGAAGCGTCGCTAAACGTAGCGAGGCGCCGTGTCGCGCACCAACTCGTTGGCGTGCGCCAACGAATCGAGCGTGCCGGCGTCGGTCCAGTAGCCGTTGAGCATCGACCAGCCGAGGCGGCCCTTTTCCAGGTAATAGCGGTTCACGTCGGTGATTTCTAATTCGCCGCGGCGGCTCGGCTTCAACGTCCGAATCACTTCGAAAACATCGGGCGGATAAACGTAGATGCCGGCGACGGCGTAGTCGCTTCTCGGCTTCTCCGGCTTCTCCTCGATGCCGACCACCTGCTTGCAGTTCAACTCGGCGACGCCGTACCGCGACGGATCGTGGACCTGCTTGAGCGCCACCCAGGCGTTGCGCGGCGCCTCGGCGGCCTCGCGCAGCAGGTGCGTCAGCGGGTCGAGGAAGATGTTGTCGCCGAGGATGACGACGCAGCGGGCGTCCTTGCAGAAGAGCTCCGCGAGGCCGAGCGCCTGGGCGATGCCGCCGGCCTCGTCCTGGACGCGATAGGTCAGCTGGCACTCGTGGTCCTTGCCGGAGCCGAGCAGTTCGACGAAATCGCCCATGTGTTCGGTGCCGGACACGAGGAGGATGTCGCGGATGCCGGCGCCGACCAGCTTCTTGAGCGGGTGGTAGACCATCGGTATGGGGCCGACGGGCAAGAGGTGCTTGTTCGTCACCTTGGTCAGTTCCCCGAGGCGGGTGCCTTTGCCGCCCGCGAGAATGATGCCGCGCAATTGCATGGGAACTTCCTTGTTTACAGGGTTGGGATAGAGGTTATGCCGAACCGTACTGGCGTTCGTAGTACTTCAAATACTCGCCGCTACGGATGTTTTTGATCCAGTCGCCGTGGTCGAGATACCAGCGTACCGTGTCGCGCAAGCCGTCGGCGAACCGCGTCGTCGGCGTCCAGCCGAGTTCGCGTTCGATCTTGGAGCAGTCGATGGCGTAGCGGCGGTCGTGGCCGAGGCGATCCTTGACATGCTTGATGAGGGCGTCGGTCTTGCCCATGGCGGCGAGCAGCGTCTTGGTGAGCGTCATGTTGGTCAGTTCGCACTTGCCGCCGAGGTTGTAGACCTCGCCGACGCGGCCTTCCTGCCAGACACGCCAGATGCCGGCGCAGTGGTCGCGGACGTGAATCCAGTCGCGCACCTGCTGGCCATCGCCGTAGACCGGCACTTGCTCGTCGCGTTGCAGGTTGGTGATGAACAGCGGGATGAGCTTCTCGGGAAACTGGTATGGCCCGTAATTATTGGAGCAGCGCGTGATGACGGCCGGCAAGTCGAAAGTATGCACGTAGCTGCGGACCAGCAGGTCGGCGGCGGCCTTGCTGGCCGCGTAGGGGCTGTTGGGCGCGAGCGGCGTCTCCTCGGTAAATAGTCCCGTGGCTCCGAGGGTGCCATAGACCTCGTCGGTCGAGACTTGCAGATAGCGCGGCAGGTGCGCTTCCTTGGCGGCGTCGAGCAGGACCTGCGTGCCCAGGACGTTGGTGCGGACGAAAGGGCCGGAGTCGTGGATGCTGCGATCGACGTGGCTCTCGGCGGCGAAGTTGATGATGCCGGCGATGCCGCCGCCGATGGCCTTGCGCACCTCGTCGCGGTCGGTGATGTCGCCGTGGAAGAACTGGTAGCGCGGATGGTCGGCGAGGTCGGCGAGGTTGGCCAGGTTGCCGGCGTAGGTCAGGGCGTCGAAGTTAAGGACGGCGACCTCGGGTTCGGTTTCGAGGAGGAAGCGGATGAAGTTGCCGCCGATGAAGCCGCAGCCGCCCGTGACGAGAAGAGGACGCATGAAACCTCCGTGTCGCTCGAAAGAATACGGTTAGACGGCCAACCGCTCGGCGCGAAGCTCGGCCAACGCATTGCCGAGGATGCTCAGGGCCGTTTCCACTTGTTCCGCCGTCACGCACAAAGGCGGGCAGAAGCGGAGGGCGCATTCGCCGCAGCCCAACAGGAGCAAGCCGCGCTGGAAGGCGGCATGCACGACTTCGTCGCGCAGGGCCGGATCGGGCAGGCCGTCGCGGACGATATCGACGGCGACCATCAGCCCCAGGCCGCGCACGTCGCCGAGATCGGGCTGCTCGCGGCGCAAGCGCAGCAGCCTCTGTTTCAACTGGTCGCCCCGCGCGGCGGCATTAGCCATGTAGCCGTCGCGCAACAGGTCGAGCGTCGCCAGCGCGGCCCGACAACTCACCGGATTGCCGCCAAAGGTGCTGGCGTGGCTGCCGGCGGGCCAGTTCATCACTTCCTCGCGGGCCACGATGGCGCCCAACGGCATGCCGCTGGCGATCCCCTTGGCGAGACAAATCACGTCGGGCGTCACGCCCCAATGCTCGGCGGCGTACAGTTTGCCCGTGCGCCCCATGCCGCATTGCACCTCGTCGGCGACCAGGAGAATGTCGTATTTATCGCACAAGGCACGCAGCGCGGGCAAGAAGCCTTTGGGCGGAACGTGATAGCCGCCCTCGCCCTGGATCGGCTCGACGAAGATGGCGGCGACCTCGTCGGGCGGCGCCGTGCGCTTGAAGAGCGTTTCCTCGATGGCGCGGACGCAGGCACAACCCGAGGCATCCAGGCAGATGTCGCAGCCCCGCGGATAGGCGGCGTGATGAATATCGGGCACCAACGGCGAAAAGCCGCGGCGATGCACCAGCTTCGAGCCGGACAGCGACATGGCGCCGTAAGTGCGGCCATGAAAGGCGCCGAGGAAGGCGATGGCCCGCGTCCGCCCGGTGTGCCAGCGCGCCAGTTTCAAAGCGGCTTCGAGCGCCTCGGCGCCGCTGTTGGTGAAGAAGACGCGCTGCTTCGACGGGCCGGGGACCGACTCGGCCAATCGTTGCGCGAGGTCGATTTGCGGCTCGTAGTAGAAATCGGTTCCCGACATGTGGACCAGCTTCGCGGCCTGATCCTGGATAGCCGCGACGACGGTCGGATGGCAGTGGCCCGTCGAGGCGACCGCGATGCCGGCGGTGAAATCGAGGAAGAGATTGCCGTCCATGTCCTCGATGACGGCGCCGCTGCCGCGCGCGACGACGAGCGGATAGGCGCGCGTGTACGACGGCGACATATAGCGGTCGTCGCGTTCGAGGAGTTCGCGGCCGCGCGGGCCGGGGAGGTCGGTATCGATGCGCGGCACGGGGCAATCGTCGAAGAGCCACATGGGGCGCTCCTTCTTTAAGGGGGCGGAGCCGGCAAGACCAGGGTGCCGAGCGAATGCACGTTCGCGGTGGATCCCGCCAATTTTCGGACCAGCTTGTCGTCGGCGGTAATGAGCGGCAGTTGTAAGTGCGTTGATGTCGCAACGTATACGGCGTCGTACGCGCTCAGATCGTATCGCAGTGCCGTCCTCAGCGCATCCTGCAATAAGTCCCTTGATTTCACCACGGTCAAGCTCAAGTTCTGTACGAACGTTAGCTTCAAGAGCGCGTCTGCCTCGGAAAACTCGCCCTTTTTCGCGCGTGTCCGGAGGACGTTAGCGCATTCGGTGAAAAACAGATCGGGTACGATGAAGCGAGAGTTCGCGCCGGGAGCCAGATGGGCGAACAAATCAAGCGCTTTCGCGGAATCCGCTTCGCTGACTACCCACTAGATGGCGACGTTGGCGTCGATGACGCACTCGATCGGCGTGGCGATCATGCGTTGCGAGTCCTACGGATCAATTCGACCGAGTCCGGCGAGCCTGGCGGCAGTGGAACCATTGTCCTTTGCAGTTCCGCCAGCGCCTTCTCGGACTTCGCCCAAGTCACGCCGAGAGTCACGCTCGACTCGCGTTCCCAGGGACTATCCTTGTCGGTCCTCATCGCCCTCCAGGCTTTGGGAAGGTCCGCCAACTCCGCGAGCGCCGGCTCTTGGTCTAGCAATTCTCGCAGAGGAGCCAACGCTACATCCGATAGGTTAAACAGCGTGCTTCCATCGTACACGTGCCAGTATCCCTTGGCGTCGTGTTCGACGAACAAGACGGGCCGCTTTCGATCCAGAATGGCTACCGTGGTGGACGCCAACGTGTCCGGTCCAGCCGCGAACGGCCAATGATTCATGCCACTTCTCCTGTTACGCACACCGCCCGACAACCCCCAACTACCATTCAACCACCCGGCTTCGCCGTCAGGCAAGCCCAACAGGGCGAGAAGGCGTTCCGAGGAAAATCCGCCGAGCGCGGGAAGGAAGCGGCGCCGGCGCGACTCTAATATTTGGTCATGGGCAAACCATCTTTCGACAGCGTGTACGCCGCCACCCGCTACCGGGTCTGGACGTTGTGCGGCCGGATGCTGCCCGGCCACGCCGCCGAGGACGCGCTGCAGGAAATCTACACCCTGGTCTATCGAAACCTCCTCGGCTTCGAGGGTCGTTCGGCGGTCGAAACCTGGGTCTATCGCATCGCCGTCAACTACTTGCTGCGCGCCCGCAAGAAACTGCATCGACGCCGCGCGGTGCCCCTCGACCAGATGCCGGAGCGGGCGGCGCGCGACGTGCCGCCGGAGGACTTATTGCCCGTACTGCAAGGCATCATCGACGAATTGGACGACGTGTCGGCGCGCATCGTCACCCTGGTGCTGTTTCAAGACTGCCCGCAAACGGAAGTGGCGGCCATCCTGCGAATCCCGGTGGGCACGGTCTACTCGCGGCTGGCGCGGGCGAAGGACCGCATCCGAAACGGACTGCAAAGGGTCGGCCATGACCTCGGATAACCAACCCGACGACGGCGCGGAACCCACGGATGCCCAACAGCGCGCCCTGGACGACGAACTGCGCGACGTGAAAGCGCTGATCGCCCGATGCCCCTTGAAGGAGGTCGATATGGAACGTGTCCGCGATGGGGCCGTGCGTCAGGTCTGGTGGACCTGGGCCGCGGGCGTGGCGTTCGTGCTGGCCGGTTTGCTCCAACTGTTCAACGCGCTGGTGCTGCGCCGCTGGCCCGACGATGCGTTGTTTTTCAGCTTCGCCGGGGCCACGAACGTCGCCGTCGGCCTGCTGATGTGGTTCAAGGGCACCCGGTTGGCGCGGGAATGCGGCGTCGATCCAGAGACGATTCGAGCGGCGCGGCGCAAGCAGTTGTTCAAGATCGTGCCCTTCGTGATAGGGGCGGCGTCGCTCGGGCTATTGGCGGCGTATTTGTCGCGCGGTTAGCTCCCGGCGGAATGCCGCGAACCTGTGTTGGCGCCGCGCGTCTACCCTGATAGAGCGATATTTTCCGGTGTAGCTCAAAGGTAGAGCAACCCGCTGAAGCCGGGTGGGCTGTTGGTTCGAATCCAGCCGCCGGAACTGCAAGGTTTTAGATCATCCAAAGCGCATCATCACGTCCCAGGCGGGCGGTTTGAGGAACTGGCATCCCAGGCGCCAGTTCGAGCCGACCAGCTGGCGATTCCTCACCTCGACGCGAATCCACGGCACGGCATCCGTGGCTTCGAGGGGGCGCACCGCCAGCACCGTGCCGATATCCACCTCCCCTTCTTCTTCCAATTCCAGGCCCAGGCCGCTGGCGGAGCGGTCCATGATCCAGCCGCGCACGGGCGGCACCTCGGCAGCGGCGTCGGATACGAGGATGGCCACCGGATTGCCGCGCCGTCGGGGCGCGACGCGGCGCTCGCGAGTGCTTCCCTGCGTGAAGGGGTCCGGCCCCGCGGCGAGTTTGGCCGCCTGCGCCTTGTCGTGGCCGCGCTGCACGAGCATCCAGCCGACGATGGCGACCGCGACCAAGGCGAATAGGCCAATCGCCAGGCCGATCCAGTAATTCGTGGGGAGCAGCGAGACCGCAAGCACCGCTGGGGGCATGACAGGGTGCCTCCACAGGGAGGAGCGACCGCAATGAAGAGAGGAGGGTTCCGGTCTGCTATCACAATTCCTCCCCTATTGCAATATATCGACGCGGCGCCTTTCGCACAATGAGCCAGGCGATTCGCTTCGGCCGCGAAACCTTGCCTTTTGGCTTGCACGGCGGCGGCGGCGCGGCCAGAATGCATCTTGTAATCCCCTCCGTGATTGGCGCCCCATTGTCGCAGGTGACCGAATGCTCGGTCGGCCGCGCTTGCTTCCTATGCACGCGGCGGGCGGAGTGACTCATTTCCGCGCAAGGTGACACCATGCCGATCGTCGCTGCATGCCCGGATTGCGGCTTCAAGGGCAACGTGCCCGACCAGTTCAAGGGCAAAAAGGTCAAGTGCCGCGCGTGCCAAAAGATGTTCGTCGTCGGCGGCGAGGCGGCCAAGCAAAAGAGCAACCCCGACCTCGTCGAGACGCAGGTCGTCGAGGACAAGCCGGGGTCGAAGCACGACATGGGCGGTTCCGCCTTCGGCGACTTCGACTTCAACGGCGCGCCGGCCAAGACGTCTGGCTCGGCCCAGGGCACGCCGCGGAAGATGTCTGGCTCGGCCTCCGGCGCGCCGCGGAAACCAGCCTCCTCCGCTCCGGGCACCTTGCGCAAACCGTCCTCCTCGGCGGCGGGCACCATGAAAAAGCCGGCGGTATCGCGCGGCCCTTCCAAAAAGAAGCAGCAAGAACCGGCGCCGGTCGCCGCCATCGTCCTCGGCGTCCTGGCCCTCATACTTGGAGGGGCCGCGTTCGGCGTCGGCTCGGCCGGACTGGCCGCGCTGCTCGGCGTGCCGCTTGCCGGCCTCGGCTTTCTCCTGGCCGTCGGCGGCGTGGTCATGGCCTGGGGCAAGCCGGGCTTCGGCATCCTGGCGCCGATCGCCGGCTTGCTCCTGTGCCTCGGCGCCTTGCCCTATGCCGGCTATGTCAGCTACCAGCTGGTGGCCAGCGGCGTCCTGGGCGACAAGGATCAAAACTCCACGGCGGTGGCGCAAAACTCCGACACCCGCACCGCGCCCCCCACTCCGCCCGTCGATACGCGGCCGCGCGAAACCCGGCCCGTCGCTACCAATCCCGGCACGACTAAGCCGGAACCGCCGCCGCCTCCTCCCGACGAGTACGCCGACGCCGGCCGCGGTCAGTCGGCGCAAATCGGCGCCCTGCGCGTCCGCCTGAAGGCAGTCGAGATGGCCCCCGTCCCCGGCAAGCCCGGCAAGGATCTGGGAATGGATAAACGATTGCTTATCCGTCTAGAGATCGAGAACACCTCGGCCGACAAAGGCGTGGACTACGACGGCTGGGGCATCACCCCCGCGACGGACGGCAAGCCGGGGCCGTTCCTTAAGGACCAACTGGACGCCGCCATCAATCGCGTCGTCTTCAAGGACGACGAGGTTGTCGGCCAGATCGCCGGCCAGACCATGCAGCCCAAAAAGGTCTACGACGACGTCATCGTCTTCGAAGTACCGACGGACAAGGCGCAGCAACTCAAGCTCGAACTGCCCGCGACGAACTTCGACAAGCTGAGTGGCAAGTTCAAGTTCCTCATTCCGCGAAGCATGTTGCTCGGCAAGCCGATCGTTCCCAAGGAACCGGGCAAGAAAGAGCCGCCCGCCGACCTGGCGAAGTATTTCAAGGACCAGCAAGCGCTGATGCGCAAGCCTCTGGCCGTGGAACGGGAGCGCGGCCTCAAGGCGCTGGCGGACATCGGCCCCCACGCCGCCCCGCTGGCCCCCGAGATCGCCACCATGCTCGCCAAGGACGGCAACGAGGGGGTCCGCGCCGTCGCCGCTCATGCCCTGGGAGAAATCGGGCCGGCCGCCAAGGAGTTCATTCCCGTATTGATCGCGGCCTTGAAGGACGACTTTTTCGAGACCAAAGCCAACGCCGCCACGGCGCTGGGCCAGATGGGGCCGCTGGCGATCGACGCCATCAAGGACCTCGCGCCGCTGCTGAACAGCAAGGACGAGAAAGTCCCGCTGGCGGCGCGGCGCGCGATCCTGAGAATCGACCCGAAGTACAAGCTGCCGCCAATGGCGAAGAATTAAGGGCCAATGAGGGCGCGAAACGGCAAGCCGTGTTAGCGCTGATAAATCGGTAGCGTGCCCTTGTCCAGCTGGAGGATCGACAGGTTGACGGCGGTGCTGAAGATGCTGCCGATTTGCCCGCTGTTCCAGCTGCCGTCGGCGTTCTGCGACTTGATGAGGCTGTCGCCCATCTGCTTGCGGTACTTCGTCCAGGTCAGGCGGTCGCCGGCGGGCGTGCCGGGGAAGAGGCGTTCCCAGCCGTCCTCGCCCAAAATGTACATGACCTGGGCGTAGTAATAGTGGGTGTCTTCGTCGGGTCCGAAGCGGCCGACCTGACCGATGGGTATTTCGCGCTTGGCGAATTGCAGCCACTTCTTGGCCAGCGGGTTGTCATATTCGCCCGTGCTGAAACTGCCGGCGATGGCGGCGGCCACGAGCGCCGGCCCCCCTTCCCCTCGCCCCTGCGCCAGACTGTAGATGACGGCGCCGCGGTCGGTCGTGGCGTCCTTCAAATACTTGTTCGCCTTGTCGATGACTTCCTTGGGCACGGCGATGCCGGCGTTGCGCGCGGCGCGTAGGGCTTGCAATTGCGTAATGGTGGTCGAGCCTTCGTCGAAGCCGCCGCCGTCCTTGTCGGACACGTAGCCCCAGCCGCCGCGCCGCGTTTGCGCGTCGCCGCAGAACCTGACCGCGCGGGTAAGCACGCCTTCCAGACTCTTGCGGCGACGTTCGTCTTCTTCCTCCCCGTAGGCGCACGAGAGGAAGAGTAGAGCATAGCCGTGCCCGTATGTGTAGCGGCCGGCTTCGCTGGGCAATTTCGGATCGCCAATTAAGCCGTTGGGCTGGCTGCGTTCGACCAACCATTCCACCGCCTTGCGGATGTTCGACGAGTATTTGCCTTCGCGCAGCGTACTGCCTTCCATCAGCAGCGCCATGCCGCCCAGCGCCGTCATCGTCACGGGGTATTGCCCTTGCTGGGCCTCCCAGCGGCCGTCGCGCTGCTGGCTGGCGACCCATTCCAGGCCTTTCTCGATGGCCTTGCGATACTCCTGCGGCACCTCGTCCGCCTGGGCAGGTGCCGCACTCGCCAGGAAAGTTCCGCAGATCATGCCGCCGATCAGCGTCGCGCGCGTCATGGAAGTCCGCTCCCCGTTTCGGAAAACTCTTTTCCACACCGGCATCCTACCACAACCGGATCGTCATATCTTTCCATCGTAACGAAGTCGGGGCCGCGGATTAACCATTCGCCTACTCGGACCTTGCCGTCCGTCTCATATTGAGTAGTTTGGGTGATGTTGGCAATACGGGCGGATTTTGTTTGCAACCCGCCCGTCGAAGGCAGAAGATTCGCCTGCTCGCTTCGCGTACGTCGGGTCCGTGGATCGGCGTGGTCGGTAGACGACCGCGCGTCGTTGGATGGATCGCGCTCCCGGCGACCGCAGGTATTCTCTCACTTGGAGACATCCGCCATGCCGCACCTCGAGATCACGAAGTCCAATCCGTCAAGGCGGCGCTTTCAGCCGCGCGTCGAGGAACTGGAAGACCGCTGCGTACCGGCGACGGCGTTTGGCGTCGTCGGCACGGCCAGCCTGATTCGCTTCGACACCGCCACGCCCGGCACCATTGCCGCCACCCTCAACGTGACGGGCCTGCAATCGGGCGAAACGCTGGCGGCCATCGACTTCCGCCCGGCGACCGGACAACTGTTCGGCCTGGGCAGCACCAGCCGGCTTTACACGATCAACCTGAGCAGCGGGGCCGCCACCGTCGTCGGCACGGCCCCCTTCACGCCGGCCCTGACCGGCACGCAGACCGACATCGACTTTAACCCGACCGTCGATCGCGTCCGTCTCGACGGCAACACGGGGCAAGATTTGCGTTTGAATCCGAACACGGGCTCCACCGCCTCGACCGATCCCGCCCTCGCCTACGCGACCGGCGACGTCAACTTCGGCGTGACCCCGAGCGTTTCCGGCATCGCCTACACCAATAGCTTCCGCAACCCCGGCAGCACGGTGCTCTACGGCATCGACAGCAACACCGGCGCGCTGGTGATCCAGAATCCGCCGAACAACGGCACCTTGAACACCGTCGGTTCGTTGGGGGTGACGACTTCCTCGGCCGTCGGTTTCGACATTATACCCGGCAGCAACACGGCCTACGCCACACTCACGGTCAGCGGCGTTTCGGGGCTGTACACCATCAACCTGACCACGGGAAGGGCCACCCTGGTCGGCAACGTTGGCGGCGGCTCCGTCGTCCGCGGCCTGGCGGTCCTCGGCGATGGGATTTACGTGACCGGGGCCGGACCTGGCGGCGGGCCGCAGGTGAACGTCTACGACGCCGCCACGGGCGTGCTGCGCGCCAGCTTTTTCGCCTTCGCGTCGAGCTTCACGGGCGGAGTCACGGTCGCCATCGGGGATGTCAACCGCGATGGCGTCGATGACATTATCGTCGGCGCCGGTCCCGGCGGCGGCCCGCAAGTGCGCGTCTTCGACGGTCAGACCTTCCAGCCCCTGGCCGGGCCGCTCGGCAGCTTCTATGCCTTCAATCCGTCGTTCACGGGCGGCGTCTTCGTGGCTCCCGGCGACGTCGATGGCGATGGCTTCACCGACGTCATCGTCGGCGCCGGCGCCGGCGGCGGCCCGCAGGTCGCGGTCTTCAGCGGCCAGACCGGCGCCCAGCTGGCCAGCTTCTTTGCTTTCTCCCCATCGTTCACCGGCGGCGTCCGCGTGGCAGGCGGCGCCATCACCAATACCTTTAACACCGCCGGCAACCAGATTCTTTCCGATATCGGCGGCGCCGCGGGGCCGGGCGGCGGACCCCAGGTCAGCATCTTCAGCGGCACCACCTTCACCCAGGTGAGCAGCTTCAATGCCTTCGCCGCGTCGTTCACCGGCGGCGTCTT